>NZ_FCNU01000010.1 GCF_001545115.1 Candidatus Protochlamydia phocaeensis | reverse complement strand
ATACATTCAGAGTTACAGCTTGGACAATTTAGATTCATTTTCATTTCCTTGATAAATTTTCTATCTAGGAAAGCTGGTATTTGTTCTTATTTCAAGCTCTTTTTAGCATTACTTGTTGGGAACTACCCCTTGGGGAAAAGAATATGAATTCGATAACACCCCCTTAACCTGAGTTTGAATAAATAAGGGAATGAGTATAAGGATTGCTTATTTGTAGGACAATCTAATCCGTTAGCATTGAAGGCCGAATAAAAGAGACAAGACAGCGGGCATTGCTGTAATCGACAGATTAGTGTATCATTGATCCAAGTTTGGTAATTAGCAAAAGTCTAGGAAGCGTTAGGATGAATATAAAATGGCAAAAAAATGCCCATATTTTAATTAAATCGCAAAGCGGCTATTTAACTGTTGATGGCCACGAGAATATTCGCCGGACATCCTTTATAGGACGGATTTGGTTTGTCATAAAAGATTGGTACTCTCAGGGGCGAGAATCTCAACGCTTGAATCGCGCCATGGAGAAAACGCTGGAAGCTGTCCAAGTAGAACTGAGACAGGTAAAAGAAGAATTATCCACCCATTTGCCCCTTCTTCCTTCCTCTCACGAAATCCTGCAATTTGAAGAAGCGAACCATTCTTTTAAAAAAGAAAATAAGGTGATCGTCTATAGAATTTATCAGCTTATTAACTCATTAATTCTTAAAGGAACAGGCGGCTTTGGGGTATTTGGAATCCCCAATTATGACTATACCTCAGAATGCTTTAAAGACCTTCCTCAAGCTATCGTCCACCACTCTCAAGCAAGCGACGCCATTAAGCATCATCAAGCCTTGCAAAGCATCCATCACTTTTTTCAATTTGATTTTATAATTGATCCCATAAAAAAACAATTTGTCTTAAAAGAAATAGGAAGAAGAGACAATGAATGGGTCGGCTTTTGCTAGAGCATGTCCCTAGCTTAGCCTGAAAAAATCAGGCAGAGGACGGTAAAGGGACGAAAAAAAATAAACCTATTTTCAGTTGCTTAAAAAACAGGCAATTCTTAAACTAGTACTTCTTCATTTGGGGCGTTAGCTCAGTTGGTAGAGCGCAACAATGGCATTGTTGAGGCCAACGGTTCGACTCCGTTACGCTCCAATTCCCTTTCATTCTTTCTCTCAGTTCACGTCATTGCCGTTTCAATTAAATGGCCGAATCAAAATTAAACAAACGGACGATTTACTCTGATAAGATTCTAGACGCAAAACCACTGCCGGCAATTGCAGTTTAGCGTATGAGGAAGTTGATTTTGATTGATCGATCAATAATAAGGAATATAATCGTCGCTGACCTGCGGTGGAGATATTTGCAAGTCTTTAATTTTTCTACCAAACGCTTTAAATACCGCATCCTCACTCTTGCGTACAGCCTGTGGATCAACCGGCGTTTCGTTTAAATATAACCCTTCAAGTGATAAGCGGACTAGTAAGGCCTCAACTCCAATATGAGTGATGTTTTTGCAGTAATTTAAATTGAGTTCATGAAGGGGTGGGACATTTTCAAAGCCGGTCAAGAACTGCAAGCCTCTATCTGTGACCGGAGTTAAGGCTATGTCTAGCTTTTTCAATTTCGATAATGAAGAACCTATATAAAGAAGAGCTTGATCATTGATCTGAGTACATTTTTTTAAATTTAATTCAGTGAGCCCGGATGGTAAATGTTGAATTCCTTTATCCGTAATTTTCTCATTCTCGCTCAAATTTAATATTTTTAAATGTGGCATGCCGGACAAGTGTTTCAAGCCCGTATCATCGAGAAGAGAAGTAGCATGTAAATTTAGCTTTTCCAGTGCGGACAATCCGGAAATATGCTTCATCTCACCTGGAGGGAGGGCAAAACAACAAGAGAGGTTTAAATTTTTTAAAGTTGTTAACTTAGGCAGATGGCTAAGATCAACCAGAGAGCTTGACAAGGTAAGTTTAAGGGTTTTAAGAGGCATATTTTGAAGATGCTTTAATCCCTCTCCCGTAAATTTGCCTCCCTTGAAAGATAGCCTATCTAAATGCAATTGCCCCAAGCCCTTAAAATCCTTATCACCAAATTGTCTAGCTTCAATATGCATACTTTTAAGAGTAGGAAATTGACTTAACGCTTCAAAATGAGCATCCCAATCCAGAGAGGTAAACTTATTTGTGAGATTAAGAGACGTAATGGGAATTTTTTTATCCAGACATTCCTTTACTAATGTAAAAAACCTTGGCGATCCAATGGCATTAGACAGCGCTTTTTCATAATACTTCCCATAGGCAGGCCCCAAGTTAATGTTAGGAAATTGGCTTTGCAATTCAGAAAATTGGCTTCTCACTTTACCTATTTCTTTGTCATCCAAAGCATATAAACGATCTAACTGCTTGCTCATAAATTGGCAGCATTTATCAGTTAAGGAAGACAGATTGTAATAATTAGCCATATAAAGAAGCGGCAGGAGATTCTCTTTCGTGACCTCTCCCTTTCCATACAGACATTCCAGGCCTTCTTCAAAAGTTTTTGGAGTAATTTCCTCTGGAAGAACAATTTGCTTGTTCTTCGCTTCGATAAAAGCCCCTGCCAAGGAAGTTTCAAAATAGGGACAGTCAAGGGCCAGTAATTCTAGATAGGATCCCTTAATTGAAAACGAGTCAACATCCAAAGATCTAATGGGTAACGTTGTCGTGACCTTCCCTTTCCCTTTTTTGATTTCTTCAACTTCTAACGTTCCAATTTCTTTGCCGGTAAAATAAACAGGAACATCCTGACCAAAAACGGGAGGAAGATCGCTCTTTGAATCCCTCCTTTTCGCCAGAAGCTTGTTCACAGTCTCTATGGGAATAGGATGAGGATCGCCGGAAATTTGAACTTTCTTTAAAGTCGGATTGCTTTCTACCATCGATTTTAAAAGAGGCCAAAAAAAACGCTCCTTCATAGTGGCCAAAGCTTGCTTAGAAAGAATAAGCGTGTCACCTTCGATCTGAAAAGTACCGTTGGAATCAATTCCAAATTCCTTCTTAATATTGTTAATTCTCGCCTGATCCTTAATATTTAAATCCTCTTTGCAAAAGGCATCAAAGTTCTTCTCTTGCTCGCGCCACAATTTACCTACCACAATGTTCTCTATCTTCGTACAATGCCCCAATACCTTTGTCTTTTGGACTGAGCTAATTTGCCTAATCGCTCTTTCACATTTATGAATGACTGTATACGCATCTTGATAAAAGGAGGCATTTACAGTCTGAGGCGAGGCTTCTTTTACAAAATTTTCTACTTTTTTTAATAATGTCTCATAGTTATTTATAATTTCCGAAGGCGTCCCTTTATTTAAATCAGGCACTTGATCGAAATTTAAGTGCGCTAATTCATGAAGATCAATGTGATGAAGGCTAGAAATTGTTGACATATAAACCTCTCAAATAAATCAATTACAGAATTGATTAAATATAAAACTAATCATCAACGTCATTTTATTATAACAGTAATTTTAAATTATTTTATACATTCAAATAATTAATAATTAAGTGTCTAATCAATCTAAAAAATAAAATTTATTTCACCTGTTTACTCCAAGATAGTTTATATCTGGATAAAATAAAAAAATAATAAATAAAAAATTTAAAAATTGAATGAAGAAATGAAGGACACAAATCCTTCATTTGAAATAGAAAAATAGTTTAACTATATGGACTGAAATAAAAAACGGGCTAAATCACCTTTAGCCCGCTTAACATTTAAACGATTTATCCTATATGGATGCTTATTTTTTCAAATGGGCACCAATTAGGCCCGCCATTTTAAACATATCAACAGGTTCGCTTGTGCCAAACACTTTGGCCAATGCCTGATCAGGAACAATCAAGCGCTTATTGGCAGCATCTTGCAACTGGTGGGATTTAATATAATCCCATATCCGCTTGGTGGCCTCTCCCCTCGAAAGCTCTTGGGCTCCGACAATCGCTGCAAGCTCAGGAGAGAGTTTATAAGCTGGCATGGCACGCTCTTTTTTTGGCTTATCTTCTGCCGCTTTAGAGGCTTTTGCCGATTTAGCCGCCTTTTTAGCGGGCGCTTTTTTCGCTGAAGCTTTCGCTGCTGTTTTGGATGCCGCTTTTTTTCCTTTCTTTTCCTTTTTCTGGAAAGCGGTACGAGGATGGTCGGGATATTTGCTTTCCAGCTGATCTAATGTATTGACGATCACATCGCATTCGGGGAAGGTCGAACAGGAATAAAAGGTCTTTCCGAAGCGAGATTTGCGCGCAACCATATGCCCCGGACAGTCAATCGCCGGGCAAGAAGGCAGATTTTCCTGCGGCAGCGCGACCTCTCCCTTTTTGGGGATATTGACAATGCCTTTGCAGTCAGGATAGCGGCTGCATCCCAAAAAGGCCCCATAGCGGCCATGGCGGATTTTCATTTCAGATCCGCAAATGGGACACGATTGATCCCAATTGAAATCGGCCGCATAATCATCCTTATTAAAAGTGATCTCTTCGATGGGAGCTGAATAATCGCAGTCCGGATAGCGGCTGCATCCGTAAAAATACTTGGAACGGGCCCAAATTTTTTGCAATTTGCCTTCTTTGCATTTTGGGCAATCAATATCCGTCATCACTTTGGGGACAAAGGCTTCTTTTAAGGCCGTTTCCAAGGTTGGGTTGAACTGGTCCCAAAATTCCCTGATCAGCGACTTCCAGTCTTTGGTATTTTCCGCCACTTGCTCTAAGTTATCTTCCATACGGGCCGTAAAGCCGATATTCATGATTTGTTGAAAGTTCGACTCGAGCATTTGGGCAATAATTTGGCCCAGTTCCGTTGGTTTTAGCCGCCCATTTTCTTTAATGGTGTACTCGCGGCTTTGAATTTTATTCATGATCGTCGCATAAGTCGATGGACGGCCAATGCCGGATTTTTCCAATTCCTTAACCAAGGATGCTTCCGTATAACGGGGCGGCGGACGGGTAAAAGCCTGCTCAGCAGTCAGTTCCTGCAAAAGGAGCGCTTGCCCTTCTTGCAAATCAGGAAGCATGCGGTTTTCTTCATCTTTGTCGTCATCATCCTGCTTTTCTTCATATACCGCTAAGAAACCTTGAAATTTGATGATCGATCCCGTTGCGCGAAGAAGGATATTTTCGCCGGCAATGATATCTGCGGAAACCGTATCATAAATAGCCGGAACCATTTGAGATGCAACGAAGCGGCGCCAAATAAGTTGGTAGAGCAAAAATTGCTCGCGCGTTAGATAGCGTTGAATTTTTTCCGGGGTATTATAAACGCTTGTCGGCCGAATGCCTTCGTGGGCATCTTGTGCGCTCTTTTGAGTCGAATATTGCTTGGCTTCCGAGGGAATGAAAGAATGGCCGAACTGCTTCTGAATAAATTGGCGCGCTTCTGCAATCGCTTCGGGAGCTATGCGGACCGAGTCTGTTCGCATATAGGTAATCAAGCCTTCCGATCCCTCTGCGCCTAAGTCAACGCCTTCGTAAAGGCCTTGGGCAATATTCATTGTGCGAGCCGAAGAAAATCCGTAATGGCGGCTTGCCTCTTGCTGCAAAGTTGACGTAATAAAAGGGGGAACGGGAAAGCGCCTTTTTTCTTTTCGCTCGACCTTGGCCACTTGATAGGGCCCTTGTTTCATGCGCGAGAGAATGGCATCAGCCTCTTCCTTGCTTGGAATAAGGATATAATTCTTGCCTTCCACCGCTTCTTTCTCGAAACGCTTGCCATCCACAGAATAAAGGGCTCCGCGAAAGTGCTTGTCCTCTTTATCAGTTTTAAAAATTCCCCCTAAGTTCCAGTATTCAACTGGTTTGAAAGCCTCAATTTCTTTTTCTCGATCGACGACTAGCTTAAGGGCGACGGATTGGACGCGTCCGGCCGATAAAGAATTTTCTTTTCCTCTTTGAATGCGGCGGTTTAAAAGCGGAGAAATTTTGTAGCCGACAATCCGGTCAAGCAGGCGGCGGGCTTGCTGCGCATTGACAAGCGCAATGTCGATGCCGCGCGGATTTTCTAAAGCCTTGAGAACCGCATCCTTGGTAATGGAATTAAAAGAGACGCGCTTAATATTCGTATGAGGAGGAAGAACCTGGGTAATGTGCCAGGCAATTGCTTCTCCTTCGCGGTCGGGGTCTGGAGAGAGATAGACAACGTCGCATTGCTTGGCGGCTTTTTGCAGCTTGGCAATCACCTCTTCTTTATCAGGCATGATGGTATATTTGGGCTCAAAGTCGTGCTCAATGTCAATGCCAAACTCTCTTTCGGGCAAATCGCGGACGTGGCCAATCGACGATTCAAAAATGTAATTGGGCCCCAAAAATTTTTTCAATGTCTTGATTTTCGCGGGCGACTCTACAATAATCAGCGCTTTTGCCATCTTTTATTCGCTCCATCATGTGAAGAATTTGCTTCTTCTATTAAATTTTTTTATAAATTTTGCCAGGATATTCTTTAATTATTTTTTTTAATACTAAACTCATCAGGAGAATGCTGATTTTTGAGATGGGAAGCTGCAGCCGCCGGGCTATTTCTTCGATCGATAATTCTTCAGTCGGAAGCTGGCACAGCAATTCCATCTCTTCTTTCTCTAAATAAACCGACGGCTGAGCAGGCGGCTTATCCTGTATAGGAAAGAGAAAATTGTCATAGCAGGCGATAATATCGCGCGCGTTTTCAATTAAATCGGCTTTTTTTTCCTTAATTAAGGCATGGTTGCCGCAAAAAGTCTCTTGATCCGCCCTGCCCGGTAAAGCAAACGTGCGTCGCCCTTGTTGCAAAGCCCTTTCCATGGTTAACATTGCTCCACTCTGCCGGGGAGCTTCGATGAGAAGCGTGCCCAAACTCATTCCGCTTACAATTCGGTTGCGTTGAGGAAAATGCGTTCGATCTGGGGGGGTTGTCAGAGGAAATTCACTTATGACGGCTCCCTGCTCGCAGATTTGTCGAGCAAGTTGCGCATTTTCGCCAGGATAAAGGCGGGCAATTCCAGAGCCCAGTACAGCGATCGTTCTACCGCCTTCTAGAGCGCCTTGATGGGCAGCCGTATCAATTCCACGCGCAAGGCCACTAATAATTGTAAAGCCGGCTTGCGCTAATTCCCGGCTAATCTGCCGGGCCATTTCCATTCCATATAAGGTTGCATGGCGCGTACCGACGACAGCAATGCACCGCTGATCGTCTCGGCGTACTTCTCCTTTATTATAAAGGATTAAAGGATAATCTGCAATTTCCAATAAACGCTTTGGATAGCGCGGATCATTAAAAGCTATCAAATGAACTTGCAAGCGCTCAGCCAATTTTAATTGATCTTTCCACTCTTCGGATTCCAAGGCCTTTTGCCAAGCCGATAAAATTTTAGGGCCAAAGCCGGGCAATTCTGCTAATTGGCCAAGCGGAGCTTGCAGGGCTTGAATAGCCGAGCCGAAACATTCGATCAGCAGGCGGATCTTAATAGAGCCCAAATAAGGGATACTTGTTAAAATGACTAACGCTTCTAATTCGTTCAAGCCGCTCTCCCTTACAGGATAAGATCAATCATGCAGATTTAAAGTAATGTGAGAAGTCTTGCAAAGAAAGAAAGGGAACAAGAGTGAGCGCAATCCCTAATGGCCTACATTCCTTTTACTTGAGAACACTCTAAATCCTTCAAATCTTATGACAGAAATAAGTTCGCAACTTTTTTTAACAGGATTTGGCCAAAGAAAGCAAATACTTGTTAAAAACGCTGATTACTTTGCCAATTTTTTTTAGAAGAATCAAGCTGATTTTATTGAAACCAACAATTAAATTTAGACGCTGGAGCAACGCATTGCTTAGCCATTGGATTGGCTTAAATAATTTACTAAAGAAACTCTCTCTAGATCGGAAGGACGAGAGGTCTGAGCTTGCACTGGAGAGGAAATTTCCTCTATGGGCGCTGCCTCTTCAATAGAAGGCGCTGCCTGGGCTTCATTCTTTTGTTTTAACTCTATCTCAAAATTCCATACCTGAACAGCCCCGCCTTTAATTCCAACAGTCAACTGAGGCTTGTCCCCCATTTCCAATTTAACTTTTTCGGCAGACCCTATAGTGGGGAAAGAATGCATCTTCTGTCCCGTTTCAATGTCCCAAAGCTCCACAGCATATTGTTCTTTTGACAGGTTGACTCCTAAGGCAACAATAGAGCCTTGAATAGAAATGGGATTTTCCGTTTCAGAACTAGCTACTATTTTTGATCCATCAGGCCGCTTAAACTCTTGAATGAGCTCTCCCGCTGCAACGTCAAATACTTTAAATGTTTCCTCTGCGAGAGTAAATATTTTTCCCTCGTGAAGAGCAAAGATATCTAACGTATTAGACCTATCATCCGGATGTTCCCAGCCGACCTGAAGCTTTAAATTATGCTGCTCTTCTAATGTATCCGGATCCAATATTTTGATATCATTGTTAGAAAAGAAGACAATCAAATGATTGTCATCGGCAACCATTTTATAAGGGTGGGATTCAAATAGCTTTTCGGCAATTTTGCTGCCCGCCGCATCATATACACTAACATAATTCTCATTCATCCGATTAAAAACTGCATAGCCAACGGCCAAACGCTCTCCTAAGAAAGTGAGGCCACCTAGGCAGCTCCGATCCCTACCGTTGCGCTCATCTTGAATTTCTAGCGTATTCTTTGTTGCCGCATCGTATATTTTGATACTATCGGAAGTAAGCCCCGTAAAAGCAATCCGTTGTTTATTGCCATTCTGAGCAAATATATGCTCAATATTGGGACCAACATTCAACACATCCTGAACAATTCTTTCATTATGGCCTGCCTCATCATAATACTCGATGCCATCATCCGTTCCTACATATAGCTTGCCGTCTACAAGTACAGCAAAACCACTGGTATTATAACCAAGTCTGATGTGTCTCGTTTCTTTTGTTAACAGGTTATAGACACATACACTCTTTGCATAACTGCTCCCGTATCCATAGACGATTTGACCATGAGAAGCGTCTAGAGAAGTTATACGCGTAAATTTACCTGCTTGCTCTCCAATAATTAAAGGGTGCGAGCATATACAAAGCGCTCTAAGAGCTGGATTCAATGTATGATCTCCTGCTACTTGATGCCACTGCCTATCGACTAAACAGGCTTTGCTAAGCGAATGCGGATCAGACTTCAAAAAAGAAAAAATATACAACAGCATTTCGTCGGAAAGAGAAAGCAATGGCAATGCAGAAGGTTCAGGCTCTACTGATTTAAAAGAATTAAGACCAGAAAAATCAATTTGATCTATTGCCATATCACTTATCTTTTTATAAATTCAATTTACTTATTTTTATTTTTAGCAATAATATCAACAAATTACATTTTCGAAAATTAAAAATAATAAAAAGAATTAAAAAAGTTAGATCATCAAATTCAAAATGAATTTAGAAAACAGATGAATAAAGTTAAATTTCAATTAACAACAAGTGATTTATAAAATTAAACTATTCAAATTATAGAAGGAATTTCCCCGATCTTGGATTTATAAGCCTTTGATATGTCCCTAGATTTAGCGCTCAAGTCCTAAGCAAGCATCCCAATACGCTATTGAGTTTGTAGACAGAAGTCCGTAGAAGCTGCCCAATAAGCGTCTCTAAGCCCGCAAGAAGACATTCGCTATTTCTACGCCGGTCTTCAATTGCAAGCAAAATAAGCAGGGAAAGTTTAAAATAAGAATAAAAATAAAGAAGGCGGCTAATCGAAGATTAACCGCCCCTTAGTTTTTCTTTCGCTAGAAAGAAACGGTAATGCTTCCACTCACTTTAACGACTTGGCGCAGCCGTTGGGAGTCAGTCGAAACACTACTGATAGATAGATGTCGCACTTGGTTGAGTAGATCAAAATTTGTTTCTACTTCTGCGTGTTCATTTATCTCTTCCAGCGCGAGCGAGCTATGATGATTGCTCACGTTTATTCTCCATCTACCTTCAGAAAGGTAGTTTAAGAGAACGACCAAGACTAAACGATCGGTATGACAACCTTCCTCCCGGTTAATACGAGGCAATTAAGTTGCTTTTTCATTCCTGAACAAGCTCCAAAATAACAACATATCCTTCCAGACAAAGATGGCTTTCAGCCCAATGCTTCAGCCCTATCATCGTCCTCTCAGATTGATTCCTATCTCGCTAAAAAGCGAGTCTTATTTCTATTTTTTCTAAAAAAAAGTTTCCCAATTATTGTGGTTTCGAGCGCTTAAATAGCCTCATGTCACCTCCCTTTTTGCTCTATCGTTCCACCGTTTGAGAAGCTATAAGAAACCTCTTTTGCCTACTAAAGCTAAGCAAAAGATTTTGATCTTATTTGCATTAACTCTCAAGGAGTTAAAACAAAGAAAGAACAAATTTTTATAACTATTTTTTATATCTAACAGGCTTTGATTAATTGCGCAAGGTTCTCGTTTTCATTTCTGCTTTATTCTCAGCCTGTTAAGCAAGCCTCCCTTTTTCCATCTGAATTAAGGAGACAACGCTTGTTTGCGTTCATCGATATAATGATTTAAAGATGTTTGACCTGTTTTAAAAAGCTGATAAACGGGCAAAACGTCTACTAGATGTTTTTCAGCTTGATTTTGCAGGGCAGCCCAAGCCTCGCTTTCCTGTTGCGACTGATTAAGCTGTTGATAGAGCATGGCCAAACGGATGAGATTGAACGTGTAAAGTGTTTGTCCGAAAGCTTCCGAATCAGTCTGCTGGTCCATCTTATCTTTTAGCTGTTTAGCTTGGGCTAAAGCGTCGGAATATAATCCTTCGCCAATTAATAAAGATGTTTTGGCATAGTCTTGATAAAATTCTAAGCGATCGGGCCTTGTGCGTTGAAAAGAAGATTGGGCAAAGGGTTTGGCTTCGGATGGATTGCCCTCGATTAAAAGGGTTTGAGCCAACGCGCCGTCATATTTCGCATGCAGCTCAGGATGGCGCGCCATGATGTCTTTCAATTCTTTTAAAAGAGTTGGATTGGCGGAAGGATCTTGATTTTGCTGAAATTGAAGAAAATCGGCTTGCGCTTGAAAGAAATCTTTTTCAGCCTGCAGCGTTTGCGTAGAAAGCAAACGGTACGCAAGGACTAAGAGGGCAAACAAGCCTACGCATCCCCCTATTAAATACTGCTTATAAGCAGAGAGCCATTCTACAAAAGGATGATCCATCCATCCTTCGGAAAAATCTGAAGAGTTTAACTGAGGAGAACCAATCGATTGTTTTGTCATAACTTGCCACTCAATTTGCTTTAAATATTTGCGGACTTGCTTTAATTTGATGTGAAAAAAATCATAAATAAATCCATAATATTTTTCAGCTTTTTCTTGTAAAGAACCATTCAAATAAGAAACGATTGAAAATATTTCTAATCCCCTAGATTTCCATTCCTTGATGAAAGAACAATTTTGTTATGGATAGCTCATTAATCGATCCTCCTTATAAAGATGAATTGCGCGAAGTCGCTCTTACGCAAATTAGCGTTAATCCTTATCAGCCGCGCCGTGATTTTAAACGGGAAGATCTAGAAGAGCTGGCGCAGTCTATCAAAGCCGTTGGCCTTCTCCATCCCCCTCTTGTGCGCCCGCTTCCGGATTCTGAAGGATATGAGTTGATTTCAGGAGAAAGACGCTATAGAGCGGCGCAACTGGCCGGCCTTTCTTCTATACCGGTTTTTATCCGCCAGACCTCCTGCTCCCTTTCCGCACAGGCGGCCTTGATCGAAAATATTCAACGCGTGGATTTAAATCCTTTAGAAATTGCCAAAGCCTTGAAGCGGCTCATGCTGGAATTTGATTTTAACCAAGACCGTTTAGCCCAGCGAGTGGGAAAGAAACGCTCCACAATTGCCAATTACTTGCGCCTGCTCTCTCTTCCGGTCGCCATACAAGACAGCATTTTAAAAGAAAAAATCACTATGGGGCATGCCAAAGCGATTTTAGCTTTGGAAGAAGAAGATAAGCAGCAGTTATTGCATGACTTGATCATACGCGACCAGCTCAATGTACGCGAAGCTGAACAAGCCGCTGCTCGCATCGGCGAAAAAGCCAAAAAGCAGCAACTGACCTATGTGACCAGGGACTTTTATTTGGAACAGCTGGCTGAAAAGCTTCAGCATCGCTTGGGAACCAAAGTCTCCATCCAAGGCAAGGGAAAAAAAGGCCGCATCAGCATTGACTATTATAACTTAGATGACTTAGACCGTCTTTTACATCTGTTCGGCCTCCAACAAGAACTATAGAACGGCAAGACTTCATTCCTTTGGTATTAAGCATTTTGAAATTGCCAATAGTCTCCAAAAAAGTGTATTAAAACTGCTAATGGCTCGGATTCGAAGTTATTTTCTCTCTAAGAGGCAATATGGACAAGAACAAACTAAGCATCGAAGAACTACGCCAAGCATGGATTAAAGAAAAACAAACCTCTTTTCGCTATTTCTTAATCGCAGCTCTTTTGTCCTTTCCCTTCTTCTTTCAAATGCTGGCAATGGGTTTAGGCTATTCCTTCCCCCTTTCTTCGGACTTGCAACTGCTCTTGGCAACCATGGTGCAGATAGGCTGCGGCTGGCAATTTTATCGTTCCTCTTATTATGCTTTAAGAGCGCTTAAGGGGAATATGGATCTCCTCGTGGCTTTGGGAACAACGGCCGCTTATGGCTTTAGCTTGGCCGTTTACTTTTTGCATATGCCTCAACCTTTATACTTCGAAAGCAGCGCCATTATCCTTACCCTTACGCTATTTGGGCGCTGGTTGGAGGCTTTAACTAAGGAAGGCGCCTTTGCTGCATTAGAGGCATTAATTCATCTGCAGCCAAACAGGCTCTCTTTGGAAAAAGAGTCCTTTGCCCACTTATTGAAAGAGGGCTTTGTTCAAAAATTAGCCGATCAAGCCTCGGCTATTTTTATTCCTATTATCCTGGGAATAAGCCTTTTTACTTATCTAGTATGGAGCCTTGGGATTGAACAGCCTGCAAGTGGCTTTATCAATGCCATTGGCGTCCTCATCATCGCTTGCCCTTGCATGTTGGGAGTGGCCCTTCCCCTCGTCATTCTCATGGCTAATAGCACGGGGGCTCAGCTAGGCATTTTTTTCAGACAAGCAGCCGCAATGGAGCAAGCTGCGCGAATGAACCTCCTCTTCTTAGGCTCTTTTCATGAAATAACAAGCGCAGCCATTCAACAATTAAAAGCACGGCATGTAACTCCTATATTATTCACCAACAGTCAGCAAGAAAACACATTGTCTCTTGCTACACAAGCGGGAATAGAAGAAATCAAAACGGCACTGGAGACAGGAGAAAAAGTACAGGCCATTCAGCAAGCAAAGCAATCGGGAGCGATTGTTGGAATGGCCGGCTATAGTGGCAGTGATGTTCCGGCTTTAATGGAAGCGCACGTAAGCTTTGCAATGGGGATGGAAAGCAATATGCTTAAGGAAGCCGCCAATATTTCCCTTATGCGCCATGATTTATCAAGCCTCGCTGCCGCCATAGATTTATCCCGCCAAACGATGCGGAAAATGAAGCAGAATTTATTTTTGGCTTTCATCTATAATCTTCTAACCATTCCACTTGCAGCAGCCGGATTGCTCAATCCCCTGATTGTTGCGGGAACAATGGCGGTAAGTTTCGTGTCCGTCATTGCCAATGCCCTATTATTGCGGTATTGGAGACCTAAGTCAGTAATTTTTTCAAACTAGGATGAAAGTAATGGGCAAGCAAGTTTTTATTACAGGCGCGGCAGGCTTCATCGGTTTTCATGCCGCTCTTCAATTGCATGCAAGAGGCGACCATGTCATTGGCTATGACAACTTCAATTCCTATTATGATGTCCAACTCAAACGCGACCGTGCAAGAGAATTGACCCGACGAGGCATCAAAATTTTAGAAGGAGACATCCAACAATTCGAGCATTTGCAAGCTGCCATTGCCAATCATAACACTACTCACCTTTTGCACTTGGCCGCTCAGGCGGGCGTCCGGTATTCCCTGCAAGCGCCTTTTGCCTATTTACAGGCCAATGTCGAAGGTTTCTTAAATATCTTAGAAATCTGCCGGCAGTCTCCATCCATCAAATTGACTTATGCCTCTTCCTCTTCTGTCTATGGCCTGAATAAAAAGGTTCCCTTTTCCATTGAAGACCGTACAGATGCCCAAGCCAGCCTTTACGGAGTGACAAAAAAAACCAATGAGCTGATGGCGCAAACTTACAATCACCTTTTCGGCATCTCAGTGACAGGCCTGCGCTTTTTTACCGTTTATGGCCCTTGGGGGCGCCCTGATATGGCTTATTTTTCTTTTACCAAAGCTATTTTGGAAGGCAAGCCAATTGAGATTTATAACCGCGGAAATATGCAGCGTGATTTTACCTATATCGATGATATTGTTGATGGCATCTTGGCAGCCATCGACCGCGAAATGCCTTCGGCCGCTGTTTTCAATCTAGGACATCATCATCCCGAGCAATTGCTCCATCTAATAGCCATTTTGGAGAGTGAATTGGGTGTTAAGGCACAAAAAATCCTTATGCCCATGCAGCCGGGAGATGTCGTATCAACCTTTGCCGATATTGAAGAGAGCACGCAACAATTGGGCTTTCTCCCCAAAGTCTCTTTAGAAGAAGGGCTGGGTCGCTTTGTCCGTTGGTATAAGGATTATTATAAGCCGTAAATCTGATCCGCATGCCCTTTTAACTGGATGGGATTTCCTTCATTTGATTTAATAAAGTTTCTCCAAACTCAGGTTAATAGAGTGGCGAGCTAAATTGTGGTTTATCAGGCATAATTTAAGGAGACAATAATGGGCTTTCACATTTCCGATTTAAAACCAGGCTCTGTCCTTGTCGTTCCCCCCACTATAGAACTATTCAATCACTGTATTTTTCAAAAAAGAAATAAAATTATTGATCAAATGGTGGATCAATTATCCCAAATTATAGACGCACAACCGAAAGAGAAACTAACTTCTCGGGACATCGCCGCCTCTCTTATTGAAGCGAAGGGGGATTCTTGGCAAAAACAAGCAGCCTCTTCTAATAATAAGAGGGAAAATTGCTTTATCGCTTACATGATAAATCAGGTTAAGGCTGTTCTTTCTTCCCTTCCTCCCTTTGACTTTAAAAGAGAGATCTTAGAACAAATGAAACCACATGGCGAAAGTTGGATTGCCTTTGAAGCCTCTGTTGCTGCCAAAAAGTTATTTAAGTACTTAGATGATAGGGATTCGAATCTTGTCAATCAAATCATGAACTTTGAAGAAGATTCATCCGAATCCCGGCCCTTATTGGTATAATTTTCATTTTTTTATTTTTTTATTTTCTTTCTTCGATTAACTTGCCATATCAATCAAGATAAAAAATGAAACGAAGCTTTGTAAGAGGTGCCCTACCATGCGTAGCCTAGCGATCTGGATAATATGTGCTGCCATCATGATATTGACAAGTTGCCAACCTAAAATCGTGGGAAAAGGCCCTTGGGTGAAAAAAATTGATTCGGAAGAGCTGTCCAAGCTCGTCATCAATTTTTCCACTAAGATGAAAATAGACAAGCATTTGGAATTAGAAGACTCATGGGCGTCTTATGATGACTACATTCTCAAAATTTGTCTGCAGTACTCTTCTCAACGTCTGTTGACTTTGTACGATGCCCGCTTGCTGCTCGTTGAGCTCGTCGAAGAATTCCTCTATCGCTTGAATAATCATACGATTTTAAGCTATGAGCTAGATCATTTTCCCTTTACCGCCAACGATTTGGATGTAAGAATCAGCTTTGAGAGCTTCTACGGCCTTTATATCGATGAGCTTTATATCGGTTTAGTTTGGTTGCAAGGAGGCTGCGTGCATTTTTATGCCTTTGATCGCAAAGATCAGAGATTCAATATTGATTGGTCGCATCAGCGCTTTGAACCTTATGCGAAAAGCCGCGAGCTTGCCTTGCTAAAAAGAGAGGCTGACCTTCCTTTTGTCGAGAATAAGGATAATCCTCCTCCAAGGCCAAATACCTATACCTATGAGCGTTATTTCTCGCCTATTCCTTAAGAAATAATCCATCTAGTAAAGCCAAATTGCTTGCCAATTTGGCTTTACGGTTAGCTTTTGTTTGATTCTATCCTAATTCTATCGCTTTCATTAAAGCAAAATTGTCCCCTCATTTTTTAAATTGCATTTGATAAATATCATAAATCTGGATCGCCATTGTGGCATAACGCTTGCTTTTAAGCAGTTCTCCTCGTATTCTCTTTCTTCTTTATGTAACGTGGTCCAACCCGTTTTCGTTTATAAATGCTCCTTATGCATGAGGAAGTATTTAAATTCCGAATTTGACATACATCCTAGGGCGTATCAATTAGCCAATGACCGGGATCCGAAGTCATTTTCTCTTAAGGAAAAGAATTCGAATATGGATCTTTGGATGATTGACGAGACGCTCTCAAGATCGATCGAATTCGTAACAGGTTGTCCCGCAAAAAGCACGATGTCTTCGACCCTGATCGGCGCGCAATGGCTTGGTTTCTTATGCTAAATGATCGAAAGCGATTACTTTGTCTCTTTAGTCTGCTTTTCTTAAGCATTTGGCATCACGTATTTTCCCAAGACTTTTTCTGCGATGAGGAAGATGAACAATCTAATCTCATGCAAGATCTCCTAGTTGTTGATTACTGGAACAAGCGCCTCAATGAACGGATGCCTGTTACTTACAACCATCTGTTGCTAGGAGGCTATTTCAGCATGCCTTCCGCCCGAATGAGCAAGGAAGGCGAGATCGGCGCGGGCTACGCTTATTTCCCCCCTTATTATTCTTTTAATTTGCGGTTTCAACTAGTTGATTTTTTGGAAGTTTCGGGCAATTACCGCGTATTTAAAGGCGTTGCAGACCCTGTTTTGACCCAGTTTGGATTCGGGGACTTCTCCGATAAGGGCGCCAACGTCAAACTTTCTCTATTTAGTCCTGAAGACAGCCATTACGAGCTTCCGGGTCTGGCAATAGGACTGGAAGACTTTTTGGGAACAAAAGCTTTTAAAGCCTATTATATTGTCCTCACCCAGGTCTTTTTAAAAGAGAACTTAGAGATCAGCCTAGGTTACGGTTTTCATCGGATCCGAAAATGGTTCGGTGGAATGAATTGGATGCCTTTTCTTCACTCCCGCTGGGAATACCTGAGAAACCTTTCTTTTACCCTCGAGTATGACGCCATCCCTTACAAAGATGAAAGGATTGAAAGGCACCCTAAAGGGCATGTGAAGAGAACGCCTTGGAACATTGGAATTAAATACCGCTTATGGGATTCCATCGACCTTTCCGTGTCTTATATTCGCGGCGATGCCGTTGCCTTTACAGCATCGAGCTATTTCGATTTTGGCAATACCAAGGGATTGATTCCCAAAATTAATGATCCATTGCCTTATAAAGCGCCTGTCAACACCCAGGCCATCTGTGAATTGCGCCCTGAAGATGTTTTCATTCAAGACCTCAATTATGCTTTGCGCGAGCAAGGAATTGATTTGATGGCAGCTTGGATCAGCTATGAAGGCGAATGCAAGTGCAAGACTTTGCGTATAGAAATTTTTAATATGGTTTACCGCGAGGAGCGGCGCTTAAGAGAGCGATTAAATGACCTTTTGGCTGCTCTAACTCCGGATGACATTGATCACGTCATTGTCACAATAGACGGCATTGCCGTTCTTATTCAGGAATACCATTATGACATGCGATATATTCGCCAATTTCGCGAACAAGTAATTGGAAGCTATGAGCTTGCCACTTTAACTCCGTTGACGGAAGTGAGTTATCCCAATCTTTATACGTCTAAATTAATCTTTAAAAAGAAAACAGATTATTTCAACGTAGAATTGATGCCGAAGGTGCATACCTTGTTCGGTAGCTCGCGCGGTAAGTTCAAATACGCATTGGGATTATCCCTCGCCTTCAATGGATTTTTATATGACAATATTTATTACTCCATCAGCCTGGGCTATTTTGCTTTTTCGAATCTTTGGGATGCACAAGATGTCGACCGCTTAAATCCCTCTCAAATCATCAACGTGCGCAGCGATTTGATCAATTACTTTAAGCAAAAAAGCATCACAGTCGATGAAGCTTATATAGAGAAAATATGGAATTGGGGGAAAGGCTGGTATACCCGCTTGGGCTTTGGACTCTTTGAGCCTGAATATGGCGGAGTCGCTACCGAGTGGCTTTATTATCCCGTCAACTCGGAATGGGCCGTAGGCATGGAATTTGCCGTCGTAAAAAAACGAACGCCGGAAGGAGTGAACTTTACTAGCCGCATCCGCAAACTGCATGGCTTCCATCCGACTTACCGCAAATTCTTGGGCTCTCAATACTTTCTAAATTTATATTACGATTGGAAATGTACATCCTTGGAATTTAAATTCAGCGCGGGAAAATTCTTGGCGGATGATTTTGGCTTTAAAACGCAAATCTCGCGCTACTTTCCCAGTGGCTTGAGAGTCGGTTTTTGGTACACCTATACCAATGCAAAGGATATCATCAACGGCGAAATTTATCACGACAAAGGCGTTTTCTTCTCCATGCCTCTCGACATCTTTTATACCCATAGCAGCCGCAGCCGCTGGGGTTACGGCATGTCGGCTTGGCTGCGCGATGTGGGCGCAAGCGCTTTTACCGGAACAGAGCTATACGATCTAATCAACCAATATAGGCAGTAAGCGAAGAATAAAGAATAAAACCGGCCGTCAGACAGTTCTTGGCAGGATAAGTAATGACAAGCTATTGAACCTTTATTTTTGAATTCTATGCCTTTAAGGTGTCTCATCAATTAACCAAAAGCTCATCGTCTAATTGGCAAGACACCTTTATTAACTACTTTGCAGCTACGTCTAAAGCCGCCTCCATTGAATGGACCTAGCGATTTAACGCTTATGCAAATAGTCGGCTATTTGGCGGGCTGCATAAGTTAAAATAAAATCCGCTCCGGCCCGCCGCATTGAAAGCAGGCATTCTTCGAAAATGCGGTTGGCGTCAAGCCAGCCATTTTGAGCAGCAGCCATCACCATGGCATATTCTCCGCTCACATGATAGGCTCCAACAGGAAGGTTTGTCATTTCTTTAACCTTGGCAATGACATCCAGATAGGGAAGGCCCGGTTTAATGAGCAGCAGATCTGCCCCTTCCTGCTCATCAAGCTGGCACTCGAGCAAGGCTTCGCGAATATTGGCAGGATTCATCTGATAAGTCTTTTTATCTCCAAATTTTGGCGCTGAATGCAAAGCCTCTCTAAAAGGACCATAAAAAGCAGAGGCATATTTAGCTGCATAAGAGAGAATGCCGACTCGGCTATGCCCCGCTTGGTCCAATGCCCGGCGGATATACGCGACTCGCCCATCCATCATATCGCTTGGAGCAACAATGTGCGCACCGGCGTCTGCCGCTAGAATGGACATTTGCGCAAGAACAGGCAAAGTCAGGTCATTGTCAATTTCTCCGCGCTCATTCACAATTCCATCATGGCCATGGTCGGTGAAAGGATCTAAGGCAACATCCACCATCAAGCACATATCAGGAACTTCCTGGCGCAAGCGCATCAGCGCTTGCTGCAAAAGATTGCCTGTACGAGTAGCCTCGGATGCCGCCGCGTCTTTTTTCTCGGTTGGCACAACGCAAAATAAATCGATGGCCCGTATGCCCATTTCGTATAGCTCTATCACTTCTTTAAGGAGCAAATCGAGCGAGTAGCGGAAGATGCCCGGCATGCTAGCAATGGGCAGCTGCCGCTCTGAACCTTCTAGAACAAATAGCGGAGCGATCAACTGGCTCGGATGCAAGTGGGTTTCTTGGACTAATCCGCGGATGGCCGCCATTTGACGATTGCGCCTAGGGCGGTGAATTAGGGCTTTTTCAATTGAGGGATGAGCAATTGAAAAAGAAGGAAGAGAAGTAAAAAGAGGCTGTTCCATAGACTTTTTCCTTGGTCATTAAATGGATGCAGTCTATGGACTTAGCCTTTCCCTAGCAAGTTAAAATAAATAGATCTCTTGCCTACCTGTCAGCGCCTCATATTCGGAATTATTCTTCAATTTTGAAAAGGCTTTCCTTATAAACCGTTCTATCTGTTGCCAATTCAACGGTCAGGCAATGCGGTCCGGATTGAGAATCAGGAAGATTTGTCAAGGCCATTGCTTGTTCATAGTTCTCCGTTCCGGAATAATTTCCGATATAATACACCTGAATGGGAGAAGCCAGCTGCTCGAGAGTAGAACGGAACTCATCCATTAATACTTTACCCAGCCGATCGCCAACAGATGCGCCCGAGGTGATATAGTAAAAGCGCTGGTTGAGCGTGGAATAGCCGGAAAGGGCATTTAAAAAATTAAGGTTCTTGCGTTCTTTTCGCGAATTGCATCCAAAAAAGGTCCCTGCAATGGGAATAATGGCAATTTTTGCCCGCTTGCATTGCTCATGAATGTTCGCATAGATGGGCCCGAGATCTTTAGCTAATTGTTTGGCTTCTTGAATATAATTCTTTAAAATAAAGCGGTCTTCGCTGGTTAACACATAATCGTCGGCATGCGCCTCTATTTTATAAAGAACCTGAATCGTTTGATCGAAGTCCTGCAAAAGAATGCTTCCTTTTGGGCCGGGCTTCATAAAGGTATCCAAATGATAATGGGCGTTGGGAACAATCACAATATCTTCTGCCTGAACCTCAAATTCAGACGGCCATAATACCTGCTTGACAAATTCCCTTTGCCCCACATAGTCTTTAACAATGTCTGTCAGTCTAGCTTTATCTGCAGAGGTCTTTGTGCTAAAGGCTTTAATTAATCCCATCGCATTCATCTCATAGCCTGTCTGAATGACCGCTTCTTCAGATAATTCGCCTGCCAACTGTCTGACTAAGGCAGGAATTTGACGATTAAGATACAGTGTATTGACTCTATCTTGCAAAGAGGCAAATGCACTTTGCGTCTCTTCTATATGAGCCAATGTGTTCTCTTTTTCAGGCAGCTGAAAATACTGATACTGCCTTAAGACCATATGAGTCACCGTCAAAGAATGCCCGCTTATGAGAACCTTTGTCTTTCCCTCCGTATTCGTTAACACAAAAACATTGCCCCCTTCCCAATAGCTGCGAGTCGGCTTAATCAATGTGTGAATATTAGTAGAAACCAGTTTCGGTCCCATCATCACATCAAAATAGTCCTTTCTTGAATCTGGAGAGTATCCTTCGGATGCACGAAAATGTAATTTGCTCGCTATGGCGCTTCCTTGCATCCTATTTTTAAAAGAAGGATGCTCGGTAGCAAACGTAGAGCTCTGATTTTTTAAGTAATTTTCTCGCTTGATTAATCTCTCCAGCGCCGTTAACAAAATTTTGGGGTTAGCATCCGTCGATTTTAAAATATGGCCTTTAGGAGTGCGAACCCGGCTATCGCGCGGATAATAAAACGTCGTTGTTGCATAAACCTCAAAGCCTTCTTTCTGTCCTATTTCCTCAAAATTTTTTAGAAAAACGGTGATGACTACCCCATTATCAAAAATCTTGTCTTTGGCAACCAATAAGGATCGAATGGCCACGCCAAAATCGTCAGTATGCGCTTGATAAGTCCAACTTGATTGAGTTTGCCCTTCGCTTTCCTTGTCAAAATTAAGCCTATTTTCCAGGTATTCCCCTACAGAAAACCTCTCTGTTGATGTGTCAATCATAAAAATTCGTTTGTTAAATTTTTATTTAACTTTTTAACTATAAAAATTAAACTTGAAGAAAAACAATTAAATACAAGTGTAAAACTACCAATTAACAAGTAAAAATTCCAATACAAATCAGTAAAATTAACATTTAACACAAATTATCTTCTTTTTAACCTGAATCTGGAGTTTTTAAAAGGTCATCTTCGAATTGCTATTGCCATCTTTTTGGCTTTTTATGCTAAAATGCCTGCCATTAATAAATGGAGGCTTATGTCATCCCTTCCGCTTATTGGACAGGCAGTGCCTGCTTTTCAGACTCGCGATACAAAAGGTCAACTGATTTCCACAAAGGACCTGCTCGGGCATCCTTACGTTTTATATTTTTATCCCAAAGATGATACGCCAGGCTGTACAGCTCAAGCTTGCAGTTTTCGCGACGCCAAGCCTCTTTTCGACCACAGCCAAGCGCGTGTGATTGGCGTCAGTCCCGACAGTGCGGCCTCGCATGAGAAATTCACGGCTAAATATGGACTCAATTTTACGCTTATTCCCGATTCCACCCATCAGCTTTGCGAGCAATTTGGCGTCTGGCAGGAGAAGATGTTGTTTGGTAAAAAAGGAATGGGAGTCATACGAACGACTTTTCTTATCGACAGCCAAGGAGTGATTCGCTGGATTGAGAGTCCCGTACAAGTAGAGGGGCATGAAGGGCGCGTAATCGAAGCTTTGCAACACCTATCCGCCTCCTAGCTATGCGTTTTCCAATTAGCGTCACCATTCTGACCAAAAATAGCAGCAAGTACTTGCCCGAAGTCCTGGAGGCTTTACAGCCTTTTGACGAGGTTATCGTGTGCGATACGGGATCTCAGGACGACACCTTGACCATCGCCGGTCAATTCCCCAATGTTTCTCTTTACCAGCGTCCATTTGAAGGATTTGGGCCCACTCATAATACAGCATCGGGCCTTGCCCGCCATGATTGGATTTTGTCTATCGATAGCGACGAGGTGGTTACCCCAGAACTCGCGCAAGACATTTGCCGGTTAACGCTCAAATCTGGGTGCGTATATTCGTTTCCGCGGCATAATGAATACCGCGGAAAATGGATTAAAGGATGCGGATGGCATCCCGATCGCCAAGTCCGCCTATATAATCGCCAAGAGACGCGCTTTACCGATGCGCAAGTGCACGAATCTATCATCACCGATCATTTGCAGGAAGTTTGCTTGCAATCGCCTCTGCGCCATTATTCCTATGCACAAGTCAGCGATTTTCTGACCAAGATGCAGACATATTCGTCTCTTTTTGCAACGCAGTACTGCGGCAAAAAATCCTCTTCCCTAAGTAAAGCCCTTTTACATGGCTGCTTTGCCTTCTTTAAAAGTTATGGTCTCAAGCGCGGCTTTTTAGACGGGCAGGAAGGATTTGAAATTTCTTTTTATAACGCCGTAACAGCCTTTTATAAATACCTTAAGCTGGCAGAGGCAAATCGAGCGCTTGAATTTGCTCAAAAAGGCGGCGATGGCCGGATGAAAAAGCCCGCTGTTTCAACACGTCCTGCTCCACCCACTCTAAATCCGCCACCGGCTTCTCTTCAGAGCAAGCGAACAGAACAGGATCAAGCCGAGCCTGATAACGCGTAAAGCCTTGCATGATCGATGGGAAATGATGCTTTTCGCAGACCATTAACCCCCACTGTTGCTGGATTATTTCTCTTAATTGCTGGGAGGAAAGTCTTTCTTTTTGAGTCGGAAAAAAGGGAAATTCATAAAGATCAGACATGATTTCTCCTTTCTTCCCGCGCTTGACTAAGTAGCGGTCTTGGCAGCGAATAACGGCGACAGCCCGGTAGAGATATTCCGTTTGCGCCCCTTTGCTTTTGACGGGAAAACGGTCGACGACGCCATTGCGATAGCTAAGGCAGCTGGACCGCAGAGGGCACTCCATACAGCGCGCTTTGCGCTGGCAAACAGTTGCTCCCAATTCAATGAGCGCCTCACTGATTATCCAAGGCTCTTCATCGGGCAGCAGACTCTCTGCCAGCAGCCGCAGCTTTTTAACGGTAGCAGCCTTGGCAATATCGTCCTCCAGTTGAAAATAGCGCGCCAATACGCGCAGGACATTGCCATCGACCGCAGCTTTTTTTTGATGAAAGGCAAAACTTAAAATGGCCCCAATGGTATAAGGCCCCAGCCCCTTAATTGTTTTAAGACGCTCTTCACTAGCCGGAAGTTGTCCATTGAAATGCTCAACTAAATATTTTGCTCCTTCATGCAAATAACGCGCGCGCGAATAGTAGCCTAGTCCTTCCCATACTTTGATCACCTCATCTATGGAGGCCGCAGCTAAATCGGCAATAGTTGGAAATCGCTGCATCCAGCGCTGAAAATACGGCAACACAACGGCCACTTGCGTTTGCTGTAGCATGACCTCAGAAATCCAAACGGCATAGGGATCAGCCTGCTCGCGCCAGGGCAATTCTCTTTTTTCCGCTAAAAACCACGCTTTTAATTTGTCAGTTTCCAAACATTTCGTCATTTGCCATTCACTCGTCTGAATTCTACTAAAATTGATTAAGTTCAAAAGAATAAAGAAGACCCGATTAAAAAGGCAATCTTCGACTTTACAATAAATAAAATCAAAAATGATAATAAATTAATAAAATTTTAATTGAAAATTAATAAATTTATTCAAAAATTAAAATAAAGTTAAATGATTAATTTAAATAATTAGATAGGTATTTATGGATCCCTTACATTCTTTGGCTGTTAATTGGCACATTCTGCAGACTAAATATACTAAAGCTGTAGAAGCGATAGGATCTAAATTTGGTCTTGTAAAGCTAAGGCCGGGAGTTAAAGCCGAAATCAATCAATTGGCCACTGAGGCAATGCAGGCTATTTTGAATAATGAGCCCATGCAATTAGGCTTATTAGGAGCCCCCAATCCCAATGCGGATAAGGAAAAAAAACTGAATAAGCTTGCCCATCACACTGTTAAAGATGCCGTTAAAGATGCAACCATTCAATCGATGAAGGCCATAGCAGAGCAGAAGGGCATCGCTAATCCAAGCGAAATTAAGTTTTCCGACGCAGTAAAAACGGATACTTTCCGCCAAGTGTTGAAAGAGAAACTGGAAGCGCCTCTCCAGCAAGGCGTCGCCGACGTTCTGGAAAAAGGAGCGACGGAAGAAGACAGAAAGAGTTACAGGAATATTTCCAGTTTATATTTAAAGCTGCAGGGCAGTTATGAAGACACAAAGACGGCTATAGAAAACTTAACTATTCTGGAAAATCAATTTCCAAATGAGAATTTGAGAGGAAAAAATATTCAAGACCTCATCAGCTCGCTAAGAGGGCAAATCGAGGAGCTTAATACCAATGCAACGATGTTAAACTCAAGATTTACAAACGCTGAGGGACAGGTAAAACAAAGGCTCAAAAGATTCTATCCTGACATTCAAGCAGATATCCAGAAATTTAATTCTATTCCCCAAGAACAGCGCGCACGCGGATTGAGCCATTTAGCGGGTCAGATTAAAGAGGCTCATGAGGCATTTAAAAAAGAAAAAGAAGCCTCCGGCTCTGTCGACACGAATTCTAAGGAATGGAAGTCATTTGAAAAAAATATCACTGCCTTTATTCAAGGAATGAATAGCCCTCAAACGGCTCTATATAAGCGCGAGTATAGCGACGAAAAAAATGAAATTTATTCAATCTGCGATGAGTGGAAAATAGATTATAAATAATTGTATTTCAATTCTTGTACAAGCGAATTAAATGATAAGCGCGCTTTGCCTTTTCATTGATTTTGCTTGTGCAGGAAACTGTTAAATCCTCCTAAGAAATCGGAAAAGGTGGATTAAAACCGCTCATCACTTAGATTTGGGTGCTTTTTTCACCAAGAAAATCATCTCAACTATTGATTATTAGCATTTTAATCGCCCTTGAACGGCTTTGCGTCTTTTTTAAGAGGCTCCCCCCTTTAAATCCATCCTAATGATGGATTCATCGCTTCTCCGTTTGCCATGGCAAACGTGCTCTCAATCAAAAATTGATCGAAAAAGTAATTATTAATTAATTAAATAGTAAAATGTTATAATAAAACATAACAAATCTGTATTATTATCTAATTAATTTCAAATATTGGTTATTTTCTTTAAAAATTAGGTGTCTTATGGATTCTTTAAGACCATCTTCTTTTCCTTCTCCTTTTAAATGGCAGGGTTTGACAGACATTAAAGACAAGTTGGGCAAAGTCGCAGGAGCAATAGGAGCCAAGCTTGGCATTGTCAAGTTAAAGCCAGAAGCAAAAGCCCATATTGAGCATTTGGTCAATGAGACCATGAAATCTGTTTTAAACGAGGAAACGCTTAGGCGGCAGAGAGTCATTGGCAATCCCTATTCTGCTCCGAATGACGGAAAGAAATTTATTAAATCTGTCCGCACTATGCTCAAGGACGCGCTTACAGACGCAACGATTAAGTCTATGAAAGGCATAGCAAAAGAAAAGGGCATTTCCCGTCCCGGCGAAATCGCATTTTCACAAGCAGCCAAAACGGATAAATTTAACGAAGTCTTACAGAGCAAGCTAGGCGATACTTTCTTTCAAGAAAATATTTCCGGTCTTCTTAAAGAAGGGGCAACACCAGAAGAAAGAAGAGATTATCGCTTTCTTTCCAACTTATATCAGGAATTGAAGAGCAGTTATCCGCAAGTCCAAAATGCCTTACATCAATTAGCCGAACTGGAGACGAAGCATCCAGAAGAAAGCACGAGAATGGAGGCAGTCAAACAAGAAATACAAGCCCTTAAAGGACAAATCAGCGATTTTAACGACAAGGCAACCCGCTTGAATATGAGATATGCAAGCGTAGATCCCGAGGTCAAAGCCTCTCTGCGCAAAGCCGATAAGGATATTCAAAAAAACATCGAAGAATTTGTTGTCATTGCCCAGGAACAGCGCGCACAAGGCTTGCTTAATTTAGCACACAGAATTTTCAATGCCGATGAATTATTCAAGCAAGAGAAGGCAAGCAAAGGGCGGGTAGATAAACAATCAACCGCATGGAAGGAATTCGAAAAAGATGTAGCAGCCTTTGTACAAGGAGTAGGCAAATTGCAGGCCAAGCTGTTCAATAACAATTATGGCTCGGTTAAATTGCAAATATTTGACATCTGCGATAAGTGGGAAATCGAGTATAACAAGTAAAACAATAGAATGTTTCCGAATCTATAAAGCGTAGTAACCAGAGCGTGGAGTTTTTTTAAACTCAAATCTAGGCCATTAGCAGCTTTAAGAAGCCTCTTAGCTTGCGTCAAGAAAAGCCTTGATCTTTTCCAAAATGGGCGGAAGCTCTTTAATCAACGTCTGCGCTCGCTGATCCCAGGTATGATGCTGGAGAACTTTCTCTCTTCCTTTACCAACAAGATTATTGCGCTTGTTTTCATCGTTTAAATACAGATTGATTTTATGATTAACCGCTTCCCAGTCCCGGGGCCCATATAGCAAAATGTCCTCTTCATCTTTAAATTGTTCACGCATATAGGGCGTATCTAATGTGAGAACGGCTGCTCCGCTGGCCAATCCACTTAAAATTCTTTCGTGCGCGCCCTGCTTGATCTCTGGAGTACTATTCAACAAAATTTTAGCCTGTTTCATGAGATTAATGGCTTCGCTGAAAGGCACAGGAGGATGAAGGTGGATATTCGATTTATTGCCTAAATATTTTTTCCAGCCTCCCGCTTCGGGTTGGGAACCGAACACGTGAACTGTCGCGTCTTGAATGGACATCAGGAGCTCGGTTCGGCTTCTTCCACCTATATAAGCCTCAAGTTCGTCTAATAGCGTTTCATAATCGATTAAGCGGGGGTCAATGGGCTTACCGGCTCTCAAGTGGCGATCCAGCGTCTGAATGAAGGCCTGCATATAGGGAAGCTGATAATCGCTTAAGGTCATTTCCGCCGCTTCTTCTAAGACATCGCTGAGGGCGACAGAATACTTATTCGCCCATCCTTGACGAATAGCCTCATAATCAATAAAGGAATTCAGCATTAAAACGTCATATTTAAGAGCAGCGGTTAAATCCGGACTTAAAGTTCTACTGGCCGCATGGGGCAAAAAAATGACATGGGGACATTGGAAGTCTCTAAAAACTTGGCAAAAGTTGCGGTCTACACAAGTAATAATCGTCAAAGGGCTTTTGACAAGCTGAAAGAAGTGATTGGGAGCATCGGTTAAGCAAGCAACATGCGGAATTTTAATCATATCGCAAAGAAAACGTCCCTCTTCATCGGGAAGCAGCCCGTTGAAAGAGAGCGTGCAATCAGGCGGATCGCTTAAAAGTTCGTTGAGAAACGTGCGTGGATCGTCTCGCTTTGCTTCGATGATGCGGCTAATTACCCCCTGACGATTAAGGGCATTATTCAATTCGCGAATAAAATTATCGATGACGCCATATTGATTGGACACCGAGGCAAATAAATAAACTTTTTGCAATTTCATATTCCCTCTTTTATTTCCCTCATGATTAATTAAGCTTGCCCCTAGAGAGTCGCGCCCTTATTCTTTTATTTTAAAATACTTAGCGTTATTTCTCCATTAAGAGACCGCTCCAAATGGCTCCACGCCTTAGCAGGAAAAGACGAGGCTAATTCAGCCACAATAAAAAATAAAAAGAAAGAATAAAGAAAAAAGACAGGCTTGGCAAATCTTGCCAAGCCTCTAACTCGGATCTAGATCACCGGCGGTTTTAATCCACCCTCTTAGCGCATAGAAATCCAATTGCGACGGGCACCAAGCATTTTTCCGCGGCGCTCTTTCCCCATCTTAGAAGAATCAGCAGGCGGGGTGACAGGTTCTTTAGCTTTTTTAGCCTCTTCAACCTTCTCTTCTTCGGTTTTAAGGGTATTCATAAGAGCTCGACGCTGTTCTTCAAGGCGTCCCCATTGCTTAGCAGTAAAGTTATTTGGATTGTCTAAATAATCTTTAATATATTTAGGCGACCAACCGGATTTTTGATAAACTTCATCTAACTTGCGGTCTAGCTCATCATGCATTCTTCTCACTTGAACAAGCATATCGGCAACATCTTTTAGGGTCATTGTAGAAGGATTGAATTCGCTCAGCTCTTTTGCCTCGCTTTGTTGAGCAAAGAAAGGAGAGGGCTGAGGAGCGGGAGCGGCATTTTGAGAAGTGGCTTTAATTGGAGTTCTTGATTTGCGAGCGGCTTCATCAAAAATGTTACTTTGTTGTGCCATAATTACCTCAAAAATATGCTTTTTGTGATTTCTATTTCTCCTAATTACTATTATATCAGAAAAAAAATTATTTGGAATATTAGTAATCGCAGATTAATTCACTATAAACTGACATTGAAATTAATAAAGTGAAAAGTTATATTGCTTCACACGGAGCTTATAAAAAATTTACAAAACAGTAGGTTAGGGTTGAAAAGACATCTTTATTTCAGTCTCCTAGCTAATAAACGTTGACAAACAACTAAAGGTTTGATGATGGGCTATTTAAAGGAGTTTCTGACGCAAATCAACAATCGAGATTTTCACAAATTTCTAGTGTTATGGGAAGAATACTGTACAAGTGATACAGTTGACGCGGAAGAATTTAGTCAACTATTGAAGGCGGTTAAAGCCTCTGATTTAGCAAAGCATTTTGGACAAATTATCGAAACAGCGCTTCCTTTATGGAAAACTATTGAAGATCCACAGCAATCCTATGAGATCGTGCGTCTTTTAATTGATCTTCAAACAACAAATAGCCCTATTTTAGCCGATCTTACAATGGAGACTCTGCAAAAATATCACGGCCAAGATCCCAAATTTAACGAAAGGCTGCGATTAGCCGGACTGCGCAATAAGGAAAACTTTCAAGGAGCGATTTCCAAATATGATTTACTTGCCCACATGGTAAAAGGCAATGCCGTTTTTCATACAGGTGGGTGGGGAACAGGAGAAATCATGGACGTTTCCATGGTTCGCGAGCATTTAATGATTGAATTTGAAAATGTTTCCGGCCGCAAAGATTTATCTTTCGCCAATGCTTTTAAAACCTTAATCCCCCTTCCACACACTCATTTCTTAGCCAGACGCTTTGCCGATCCAGATAAATTGGAAAAAGAAGGACGGGAAGATCCCGTTGCCCTGATTAAGCTCCTTTTGCATGATATGGGTCCCAAAACGGCAGCTGAAATTAAAGACGAGCTATGCGAGCTTGTCATTCCCGAAAAAGATTGGACCAAATGGTGGCAAGCTGCCCGTGCAAAGATTAAAAAAGACCCCATGATTGAAACGCCGGATTCACTGCGTGAGCCTTTCTATTTGAGAAAAGCCGAATTATCGACTGAAGAGCGTTTGAAAAATGCGATGCACAACAAGACAGACGTCGGGCAAATTATTCAAACAACTTATAATTTTGTCAGAGATACGCCCGGGGCCTTAAAAAATCCGGATACTAAGCAGTCCTTACAACAAAAGCTAACCCAATTGCTGGAGCTTCGCGATCTCGCCGATGACCAGCTTCTCCAAATTCACCTGCTCCTTGAACAATTTTTTGGATATAAGCCATCCGAAAGCCAAATTGCTCAAATCATTAAGAGCAATTCTGCCATCGAGCAGCTCATTCAACATATCGATATCATTGCGTTTAAAAAACGCGCCATGGTCGCCATAAAAGAGTATCGAAAAGATTGGTCCCAGCTTTTCCTTTCCCTTCTTTTTACTATTCCGCAATCTCAATTGCGCGATTATCTGTTAAAGGAGCTTAATCAAGCAGAAACAAGGAAGCTATTGGAAGCCAAATTAAAAGATCTGCTTTATGATCCGGCTTCAGCACCTGAAATGTTCGTCTGGTATTTTCAAAAAATCATCCATGAAGATGATGAAAACCTGCCTTACCAAAATAAAGAAGGCCAAGGCCTCTTCTTTGAATCCTTTTTCATTCTCTTCCATGCGATTGAAAACCACGGGGAATACAAAGAGCTGCTTAAGAAAATTTATAATCTCTTATCGGGCAAACGCTATGCTCTTGTGCGCCAGATCCTTCAAGGAACAAGCTTAGAATTTACTAAAGAATTCTTGCTGCTTGCTTCTAAGTGCCAAACGTTGACCGATCATGACATGAAGATCCTGCGCTCGCTCGCCGAGGTCGTCCATCCTTCTTTAGCGGCGCCTAAGGGACGCAAAGGAACAGTCAAGGAAGAGGAAGATCACGAAATCTGGACAACAGAAGAAGGCTATCTCAAAATTCAAGATAGGATCAAGCAGATCGGGACGGTGGAAATGGTCGAAAATGCCCGTGAGATTGAAGCTGCGCGCGCATTGGGAGATTTGCGTGAAAATTCTGAATTTAAGTTTGCGCAAGAAAGGCGGGCCAGGTTACAGTCTGAGTTAAAAACTTTATCGGAACAGCTTAACCGCGCGCGCATTATTACACCTGACGATATTCATGCTGATGAAGTAGGAGTCGGAAGCGTTGTCAATGTTGTCGATCCGCAGGGCAAGCATACCCAATACACTATTTTAGGGCCTTGGGACGCCAATCCCGAACAAAATATTCTCTCCTTTAACTCCAAGCTGGCTCAATCTATGATTGGCAAGAAAAAGGGAGAGACTGTTAGTTTCAGAGATGAAAAATTCCAAATAGTGGGGTTGGGAAGTTATTTGAAACAATAGGATTTATGGAACTGCTTTTGGCGACAACAAATCTGCATAAAATCAGAGAATTTAAAGATATGCTCAAATCTAAATCTCTCTCTCATTTGGAGGTGCTCTCCCTGCACCAATTCCCAGATTATGTTGCGCCAGAAGAGACAAGCCTGACGTTTAAAGGAAATGCCATTTTAAAAGCCGAGCATGCGGCCAAGCAGCTAAAAAAATGGACATTGGCAGACGATTCAGGCCTTGTCGTTCCAGCCTTAGGCGGCGAACCAGGCATTTATTCCAGTCGCTATGCCGGCTCCCAGGCAACAGATGCGGATAACCGGCAAAAGCTGCTTCGCGCCATGCAAAACCTAGAATCGCCTGAAGAACGGGCAGCCTACTTTGAATGCTGCCTGGCTTTATCTAGCCCGGACGGTTTAAAAAAATGCGTTCAGGGCATCTGTGAAGGGTTCATTGTCAAAGAGCCTAAAGGCCGCTACGGCTTTGGCTATGATGCTTTATTTGCCAAGCATGATTATGGAGAAAAAACGTTCGCTGAATTGACCGAGGGCGTCAAAAACCGCATTTCGCATCGGTGCAAGGCATTCGAACGCATGGCTGTCTTTCTGGAAAACCTTAGAGATTAAGCATGCATTATTTCATCGACGGATATAACCTCCTATTCCGCCTGATGCATGGAAGCGACGATCTGCAGCAATCAAGGCAGCAAATCATTTTAGATCTGAATAAAAAAATCTCCTTAGTCAAATTAGATGTGTCCCTTGTTTTTGACGCCGCCTTCCAAGAAGGAGACCGGACGCGTTCGCATTTTGATGCCTTGGAAATTTTATTTACAGCCGAAGGGGAAACAGCCGACGAATTTATCCTGGAAGAAATTAAAAATTCTATTTTCCCCCAGCAAGAAACCGTCGTTACATCGGACAAACGCCTAGCCTGGCAGGCCCGCCACCGCAGTGCTCATACAGAGAGCATAGAAGAGTTTATGGTGTGGCTTAATAAGAGCTATAAAAATAAACTCAAACAGCTTAAAAATCCACGCCCTCCCCCCAAAAAAACCGTTGCGTCCCCCATTCCAGCCACCCTTAAGCCTCTCCTTCCCTCTCCTTCTCCCGCTCAACAGGCAAAGGCGGAAGAGTGCGGAGATTATTATACACGCATTTTTGAAGAGCGCTATCAAGAGCTTCTCAAGCAGGAAAAGCCGCGCAAACTCAAAGAAACGGCCAGACCGCCTTCTAAAAAAAGGAAACGAGCCAAAGATCCCTTCAAAGAAGAGCGTCCTTCGGTCGAAGGGCCAACTGAAATGGAGCGCTGGCTAAAGACATTCGAAGAGCGTTTGAACCATCCCGATCCTCACGCGAAACATTAAACTCTCAGCATAAAATACTTAATAACCTGAGTTTGGACATAGGTTCAAAATTCAGTTTTTGAAATTCTTTAATCCTCTTTTACGGGATGAATTAACCTCATCATAACCTATATTTGAAATTATTCCCCTTAGAACAAGATCTCAACTGCGCCATTAGCAGTTTTAATTTCTTCTCTTAAGCCTTATCCCTTGTCTAAATTGAAAACTCTATTTTTTTCCAACTTTGCCTGTAATTAGAGATGGTGATATGCTAACGAATTTAATCTATAAGGAATAATTATGAAGAAAATCGGCTATTTGGGAATGGGAGCCTGGGGCTATTGCCTAGCCTCTCTGCTCGCTGCTAAAGGAGAATACGAGCTCGTTTGCTGGACAACTAAACCGGATCTTGCCAAACATCTAAATCAGACACACGAGCATCCGCTGCTGCCCGGCCACCGCTCAAAAGGGCAGATGACCTTTACAACCGACATGGCCCATGCGTTGCACGATGCAGACATCATTATCGAATCTGTGACATCGGCCGGCTTGCGTCCCGTCTTTGAACACGTACGCTCGCTAGGGCTGCCTAGCTGTCCCATTATCATCACCTCTAAAGGCATTGAACAGGATACAGGAAATATTCTACCTGAGGTTGCCATTGAAGTGCTTGGAGAAGAGTTCCGGCCTTTAATTGGCTGCTTGAGCGGCCCGAGCTTTGCGCAAGAAGTGATTCGAGGCCTTCCCACATCAGTGGTGGGTACTGGCTACTCCATGGAGGTCATCCAACGCGTATGCGAAATTTTTATGACGCCCACTTTCCGCATTTATCCCAACAGCGACATTTTGGGCGTAGCCTTTGGAGGAGCGCTGAAAAATATCATCGGAATTGCCTGTGGAATTTCAGAGGGGCTTGCCCTGGGATGCAGCTCTAAAGCCGCCTTAATGACAAGAGGGCTGCACGAGATCCGCAAATTGGCAGTCGCTTGCGGCTGCAAGCCCGAGACCATTAATGGGTTGGCCGGGATGGGAGACTTATGCGTCACATGCAGTTCGCCGATCAGCCGCAATTTCCGCTTCGGCATGCTTCTTGCGCAAGGCCTATCTTCGGAAGAGGCTCAACAGCGCATAGGGATGGTTGTAGAAGGTGCATATACATGCATCTCGGCTCTTCAATTAAGCAAGCAATACCAGGTGAAGATGCCCATCGCCGAAACAGTATACGATATCCTGCAAAACTTTATCCGCCCCACTGATGCTGTCAGCGCCTTGATGCAGCGCGCCATTAAAGAGGAGCATTTATAGCCATTATCAATTGGAAAAAGCACTCTCAGGCATGAGGTCAATTTATGAAAGTCGTTTCCGCCAAAGCCATGGCCCAATTGGAGGCAGTCGCCTATAAGCAAGGGTATACCGATCAGGATTTCATGGAACAGGCAGGAAAAGGCATTGCAGCCGGGATCCATGCCTTTACCGAAGAGCAGCGGCTTCCCCAAAAAGCCATCCTTTTGTGCGGTAAAGGCAATAATGCCGGAGACGCTTTTGTGGCAGGCTGCCATCTCATCGATCAAGGCTACTCCGTCTTAGCCGTTCAGCTGGATGCCTTAGAGCACTGCTCGCCTCTTTGCCAGCAGAATGCCAAGCGCTTTATGAGCAAGGGCGGCCGCTTGTCTTCGCAGTTGCAGATTGAAGGCCAAGGCGTCCTGATCGACGGGCTTTTCGGAACCGGCTTTAAAGGAGCGGTCAGAGAGCCTTACGCCTCTTTAATCGAGGCAGCCAACCGCAGCTCTTGGCCCATTCTGGCCGTGGATATTCCCTCAGGACTCGACGGATCGACCGGACAAGCAGAAGGAAGCGTCATTCAAGCAACAGCCACCTTCTTTCTGGGCCTTCCCAAAACAGGATTTTTTCTCAAAGACGGCTGGAATGCCGTCGGCAAGCTGCGCGCTGTCAATTTCGGCTTGCCGGACGCCATTATCGAGGGAGTCCAGCCAGATTTCCTCTTGCTCACGCAATCCACCATTGCCCCGCTCCTGCCGGCAATTAAGCGCTGCCGCCACAAATACCAAGCAGGCTATGTTATTGGGCTGGCCGGCTCTCCCGACATGCCGGGAGCCGCGCTCCTCTCTTCTTTGGCCGCTTTAAGGGGTGGGGCGGGCATGGCGCGCCTTCTGCACCCGGAAGGGATGCAGAGCATCTTGTCCAACAGCCCTTATGAGTTAATCAAGATCCCCTATCAAATGGACAAGAGCGAAGACGTGCTGACATTGATGAAAAAGGCAGGCGCCACTTTTGTGGGGCCTGGTTTAGGGCGCTCTTCGCAAACAGCCAGCCTCTTGCAAGCCGTCATGCCCCATTTGGAAAAGCCCTGCGTCGTCGATGCAGATGCATTGACCCTCTTTGCCGATCAAGCCTTCGAATTACCCTCTCAAGCCATCTTAACACCACACACGGGCGAGATGCAGACCCTTCTGCACCGGACAGAGCGGCTCTCAATCGATCTGGAGACCCTCCACACTTGCCAGCAATACGCCGATCAGCATGGCATTACGCTCATTTTAAAAGGCGCGCCGACCTTCATTTTCCATCCCGGTTCGCCCATTTTGGTCAACCCGACAGGGGATCCGGGCATGGCAACGGCAGGCAGCGGAGATGTATTGACAGGGCTGCTCGCCTCTTTGCTCTCCCAGGGGCTTAGCCCCCGCGATGCCGCAGCAGTGGGCGTATATGTGCATGGACTGGCCGGAGAATACGCAGCGCAGGCCCGCGGCACATCGGCCGGAGTCATGGCTACCGACCTCATTGCGCATTTTGCCGATGCCTACCGCGCCCTCAAGCCCGCGCTATTCCTGTCTTCTTTGTTTTAATGTCTATAGGCCAGAGAATTAATTCCTTTGACAAGCATGCGTAGAAAGGAATAGTAGCCTGCAAAAATTATTTGAAAAATATATTTAATTGATAGATATCCTCCTTTAAGGAGGATAAGATAAAAAATTTACTAAGTTTAGTAGGATGCATATTAAGACTTCAATGCTTTGCAAGCGCAGTACAAGAAATAGATGGCAAGCTTTATGTATCGACAGGCTGTATTTATGTCGCTCCTCAGGCCCTATATATTAATCTAGATGATCAGCTTATTCCGGTTGCAGGCCTAGCTTGCGATGCGAATGGCATTTACATCCAAGATCATGAATGCAGGATGATAAAGTGTTTAAGAGGTGGAAAAATTCATGATAGCCACAAGCCATGCCCGCAATAGTTTTTTATCTATTCTTATTTTTCGCTAGCCACTTATGTGCTAGCGAATCACTTCCTCCTCCCCTTTCTGCTTGGAATTCCATTCCTAAAAAAGATCAAATACAAATTCAAGAACTATTTAAAACCCTATTTAAATACGAATCATTTGCCTATTCCCTGTATGGAGATAAACCCATCACATTCTCGGATTCGTTACTTAATGAATATTCATCAAATCAACTTCTAGAAGTTGTCTCCTTAGAAGATTACTGTCAATCTACGATTGGAATATTTATTATGGAAATTATAAATATTGAAAGCTCTTGATAAAGAGCTTAGGGCAAAAATTTTTTAGAGATGTTATAGGATATAACATCTCCATATCTCCTATGAAATTTTTAACTCTTAAAGAGAGTAAAGCGATCCTCTTTGGGAAGAAAAACTTTAACTTGTCCTGAAAAATATACTTCATCTCCAGTTAAATTAATCTCTGGCACCTGTTTAGGATCAATGACAATTGTCACTTCTTGAGCATCAGACCAACCACCACAGAGATCCGCATATTCGCTGCTTTCCACCACCATGAAAATTTTTAATACATATTCATTCGTTCCTTTTTTCGAATTTCTGGAATTTAACTCAAGGAATCGAATTTTAGTATTGCCTTTCAAGCTTGTTAATAGGATAGCTAATTGACCATTCGGATCAATCTGAGACTGGCATTGTATTTTTCCTGAATTAAAGGAATAAATTACATTTCCTTTAGTTACTATAGTAGGGCCGGTAGCTGAACCAAAAGAACACGTCGCTATTAATAAGCAGGCCGCCAAAATAAATTGCATAACAGATTTCATAAGATTTCATAGTCCATAATAAAGTGTTAAACGAAATAATGAATTGAGAAATAATAAGTTAAAGACAAAGCAATTCTTTAGTGATTTCAAGATTCTTATAAACAGAACATTTAATACCAGCGATTGCTTGCCAAACTAATCCCTGATTCTTAAAGCTGTGATAATAGAAACTTTCCACGATGCCTTTTACTATGATTTCTAACTCATAGTAATACCAAATTTTCCACGTACAAATGGTTTAAAGGAAAATTAACGCCACCGTTATAGATAATATTAGCAAATCCTGCTACTATTTCTTTAAATCCTCGCTTGCTTTTTCTTTCACCAGATCTTTGATAAAGAGAATCAAGCTCTAAAATTATTGAATTTATATCCTGTAATCCAAAGAAATAAGATTAAACTTTACGTTTTCTATTTCGAAAAAACTCGCTCTTGCATACGTGAACTTGCCTTTTTTTAGACTCATTACAACGAATTTCTAGCTTATTTCCGATCTATTTTGAAACGCAGAATAAATCACCATAAATCAAGCTTCGTAAAAAACTTCTATGTTTTCTATAAAAATAGGAATCTCCCTGCATATGTAAGAAAAAGGAATCGTCGTTTTCAATGAATTTCCCCTAAATTAGAAAACAATTCTACACAGGTAAGGAAGCGTTGATAAGCAGCTCAAGCAAACTTGCCAAAGCTGATCTCACAAAGCGACTCAAACCAATTATTGCTAGCTATTCATATATGGCCGGAAAGTATGGGAGCCGACCGGATATCCCAAAGCGGCAAAAAGAGCTTTGGTGCGCTTTAAAGGTATGAAGTGTTGTTATTTTTATAAAATTTGGGATTAGTGGAAGGTTTTTTCCAATCCAATTCAGCAAGGTCACCTTGTAAATGCGAATAGCATTCCTATAAGCGCCAGGAAGGCCGGCGGAGACGCCTCTTCGCTTTAAAAACTCAGCAAACCAAGAACGACGGATTCTTAAGCGCATCTATCTAAGCAGGATTAAAGATCTGTTGACAGGCCAACGCGCAAAAGATAGCGACCTCCTTTATTCTGCCCAATAGCCGGATAGCTTAAGCGGGCAACAAAGTCCTGGGTTAAACAGTCCGCCGCTTGTAATGCCAATAAAGTCTTTAAGGAACTAAATTCATTTAAGCCATTCCGCTCGTCTCAACTTTCCCTTTTTCCTCCCTTTGCGTTATTCTGCGAATGACCCGTCCTAAATGCCAATCCCGGCTTGTTTCTCAATCTTACCTTGATAAAAATGGACCATTAACAGGAATAGAACAGAAAATGGGAAAAGAATTTAAATAAAACAAGAAATCATTATTTTAATAAATCAACAAGATTTATTAAAACAAAATAAGGTATAAACAACAATTCACCATCTTAAATTTTTTATTAATAGACAATAACATGCTTAATTTTATGGAATCATTTTAACTAAATTTGCTAGTATCTCAAACTAATCTTAAAACCGGTTAATATATATGAATGTGACAACGCCTCTTTCTACCAACGAAATAGCGAGAGGGTCTTTCCCATCAGATAGGCAGCGTATTGCAGTCTGGGCGAAATCAGCTGCAACAGTTACACTCTTAGCAGCTGGCGTATTGGGATCTATGGCTCTTTGTTATTATTCTCCTGGTCAATGGATTTTATCTACCTTAACGGTGTCGATCATCAATTTATATGCGGTTCCCAAGATCTTAAGGCATGGAAATGCATGGATGATTAAAACAGCCGTAGTGGCATCACTTGTAACTTTCGGTTGTTTGGCCTTGGGAGGCATCAGCGTAGGAACATTCTTATCCGGTTCGGCGTTTATTCAATGCCTACGGGTTTATTCGGCATCCGGCGCTCTTTGGTCCGCTTTTGCTTTTACCACTTTGACAGGATATGCGATGCCAATTGGCTATGAGCTTCTTCGCAAAGCTCATAGCATGCTCAATCATGCTTATTGGCGCGAACGCTTCGACTATTTACAGCAACGCTTTCACGAGCTGCCAGAAGTTGGCCATGGCCTATTGCAATTGAATTTGATGCCCAATATCGGGCTTTTATCGACTCTCGCACTTCCCGATTATATGCAAGCCTTCCTCAATTACTTTCATCTTTCTTCTTCTCCTGCGCTATCAGCTGCTTTTAATACCTCTTCCAGTCCTGGCCTTAGGCCATTGCGGATGATTTTAAATCGCGTAGACGAAGAAAGTACTGCTATTCAAGCGACCCATTTAAATGAAGACGAAAGAAATGAGCTTCTTTGCCAAAGAAGAACTGAAGAGGCCTTTTTCAATCGCATTAAATGCACATTGGACTGCCAGGGAGAAGAGCTGAATGCTGTCATCAATCTCTTGCTGGATTACTCCGTTCGCTTGGTTCCGAATTGGATGACGCCTTCGCAACTGATAGACCTTTTGCAAGGCCCAAAATTAAGAATAATCAATAGCAGAATTGATCGATTTTTAGATCAGATGGCCGGCCTAGAAAGGTTGGAAGCCCGCTATGCTGCACTTTCGGAGGCGGTCCGACAACTCGGACAGGAAATTAATGGATGCCAGCCGGAGCAAAAACAGGCACTTTCCCGCCGCCTAGAAGAAATTAGCCAGCAGCTGAACCAACTGAGGCGTGAAGGAGAAAATCTTTACCAAGAAAAGCAGCGCTGGAGAAACTTTTTTGCAGCTATTGGGGCAAGAGACTATCAAAATCTGGCTAATTTCTCGCAAATTGAGCGTCTCATCCATGTCGTGGATGATCAACTCTTACTTACTCGCTTGAATAATTTTTACCATTCTTTGTTCGGTCTTCAGGTCAATGAAGGCAGAGTAAATTTATCTGAGCAAATTCAACATCTTTCCAGCCTCTTAAATTCCCAGGAAGGCGCAGATGACGAACAAGTTAAAGCTTGGTTATTTTTGGGCGCCGAGCGATGCAACTTTAGAGTCGGAGATTATGAAGAAGTCCAGCAATGGCTTCGTATCGATTCCCTACATGATTTAGAAGCTAAATTTGACGAAATTGGATTGCACACAGAAAACGATCTTTATGATAAAGGCATTCTTCCTCGACAAGAAGTCATTTCTAAAGATCAAATTAAAGAAAACCTCAAGCGATATATTGAAGAGCAGACAAGCGGCCAGCGAACCATCAGAAAACGCATTTATAGTTTCCTCCTACAAACCTCTAAGACATCTTTACAAGCTGTTGGCCAAAAAATAGCGGAATTCGTTTATCGCATCATTACAATGGGACTCATTCTAGTTCCCGTTTTTATCCATCCGATTGCCTCTGGTATAGGTTTTGCTGTAGGCGTCGTTTTCTGCATCTTTAAGCAATTTGGATTTAGATTCACTCATGCTGTTGAAAACATTCTCATACGCGGACAAGAGCAGCACATTCTTAGCAGCGCACTCAGCTTTGCTGTCGGACGCAATTTTTTTTCCTTAACTCCGGCTGCAAGGGATAACATGACAGCGTTTGCTCAAACCAATGTGTTTGGCCGCATGCGCATAATTAATTTTGAGATTTTTGCTACCCTATCCTTGATATTCATTGGGCCCAGTTTGGAAACGAGCGAATTGGGATTGGGCAGCTTCATCCAAGGAGCCGCATTGGCCAGGGAAGCGTTTACCCTTATTTAAGTTGGAAAAGACAATTGCAAACCGGCTGCAAAGCAGCATTGGTCGAGGCTGGATTAAAAACGGCTCGGGAATACGACCTAAAGCAATTTTAAATTTATATTGAGAGATTTGCAAAGCATCCGGCTATTTCTTGCAAATTTCTCCTCCGTTCTCTGTAGTTTTTATCTTTTTGGCAAAGAACGCACTCAAGAGGTAGTTAGTAAATATCCCTCTCAGAGGACGCAGAGGAAAAAAGAACGGAACCTCCCAGAGCATTGGCGGTTTTAATATACCGGCTAAGGCTTTACGGCAAAAAAAATGCCATACCGCCATAACCCTTTTTTCAAGGTTTGGTACTGGCAGCGCGCGCCGTACAAATTTTCCGTTTGCGAAACGGTCCTTTTTCCCATCAGTTCACCCAGCTTAGATAAAATAATCGCTGGCCACGAGTATATATAAAGCCGCTTGGATGAAGGCATGACATGCGGGGTCACGTCTCGAAAAGCGATATTTGAAAATCCTGCTTCTACAAGCTTATCTTCAAATTCAGAGGCCATATCCAATTCCTTGACTCCCCATCCATTCAACCATCTTTCCATGCGCGCTCGATCCGCTCCCTCATAGTCGGGCTGCGCAGCAAAGCCATCGGCTAGAATCAAGCGTCCGCCTTTTTTTAATAAACGGAATGCTTCCCGGATAAAAAGCGCTTTATCTTCCACATGGCAGACGCTTTCAATGGCCCATACGACATCAAAAGATTCATTGGGGAAAGTGGTACGCGTATAGTCCATCACGGCAAAAGTAGGAAGCGGTTTGACCTTGGCCTTTTCAGCATTGCGGCGGGCCGATAGCACTTGCTTTTCGCTTAAAGTGATTCCCACAACGTCGCAGCCATAAGTCTGCGCTAAAAAAATAGCACTTCCTCCCACCCCGCAACCGGCATCTAAGACGCGGTCTGTTTTCTTGATGGAGGCCCGCTGCGCCAAGATTTCATTTTCACGCCTTAAGGCCTGCCGCAAGTTCTTGGTTTTCTCATCCCAATAACCAGCATGCATGGCATGGCTATAGTCCAAATCCCATAGCAGACGGTAATCCGCCTCGCATGTATCATAATAGTGAACAATTTGCTCTTTTTTCATATGATTTTCTAAGAGGGTATATGACAACTCATAATAGCTTATTTGAGATGATTTTCTCCTAGAGCTTATCGTCAATTACCAATCGCCGCATTCGAAAAAGGATGAATCCAGGCCATTAGTCGTTTAATATATTCTCTAAAAATAATAAGCCAAGCCTAATTTAGCTCCTTTGCCTCGAATGCCATGCTTTTCTTTGGAAAGGGTAATATTGTACCCAACTCCAAAAGTCAAGGACCAATTTTTATTCAAGCTATAGTCCAATCCCAGCGAATAATTGGGACCGTTTGAATGACTTTTATCGGATATAATGGGGCTGATTTTGGTATGCGTGCGGCTCCACGCATATTGAAACAATCCCACCAATGTCCATTTTTCGGAAAGGGCATAAGAAAACTCCAGTCCTAAAAAAGGACTGATCGAGCGAAAACGCTCTTTTAGGTGAAACAGTCCCAACTCCTCAAAGCTCACCCTTGTGCGAAGATAGCTGAAAGTCACGCCAATACTCGGGAGCAGGCTGAATTTTTTTGTAATAGGTGTATAGTGACCAATCCCAATGCTAAAAGACGCAATATCTCCATGCCCGGTCCCCACAATAAACCCCGGTTTTACACATAGGCCGGCAAGACCGACTAAGATATTGGCATCTCCTTTAAGCGCCTTCATGTAGAGCGTTTCAACTGTCTTACCGGACTCTAAAATATCGACATCCAAAAATGTCGGCCCCAAATCTATTTTACCACGCAATTCAGCCAGCAAGGGACTGCTGATGCAGCAACAGATAAGGAAAAGAAGGGCTTGTCTAAGCAAAATACGCATGATCAATTTCCTATTATTATTGATTTACATTAAATTACCATTTAGCAAGCGGAGGCATCGAGCACAAGATGGCTTCCGTATTGCCGCCTGATTGAAAACCGAACTTTGTCCCTCGGTCATATACTAAATTGAATTCTGCATAATGGCCGCGGTAAAGCAGCTGCTGTTCCCGTTCCTGATTGGTATAAGGCTGATGCAAGCGCTTGCGATAAAGGGGGAGAACGGCCTTGAGAAAGGAGCGGCCAACAGCCATCCACAACTGGTAATCGACATCGAAATCGCCTGTATTGAAATGGTCAAAAAATATTCCGCCTATTCCCCTTTCTTTTTTGCGATGAGGAATATAAAAATAGTCCCTTGCTTGCTGGGAAAAGACAGGATAAAAGTCCGGCCCGAACGGATCCAGGGCTTCTTTGGCTACTTGATGAAAATACTGCGTATCTTCTTCGTAGGGAAATCCCATAGGGGTTAGATCATATCCTCCTCCAAACCAATACTTTCCTTGCGTTTCTATAAAGCGGATATTAAAGTGGGTTGTCGGAGCATGCGGATTGGCCATATGCGTAATCAGACTGACGCCGGTAGCAAAAAAAGGCCCCAGCCCGTCTGCCATGGGAAAAGAAGATCCGCCGACTCCCGACCAGTTGACAGCCGCCTTTTCGAAACGAGAGCCTCGTAAAACAGCCATTTCGCCCCCACCTTCTTGGTGGTGCGTCCATGTCTTTCTTTCAAATGTCTTTCCATCTTCCAATTCCTCGAAAGCTGAAATGATGTCTTCTCGCAAGGACCTTAAAAAATGGATGATTTCTTCGCGCTTAGGATGTGGAGAAAGCATATAAACTCCTCTCTTTTATTCAAGGTAGGAATCGATTGTAAAAACCCATTTGTTTTAGAACCAGAAAAAAAGCATGCCGGCCCCATAGCTTTTAATGATTTTGAAAAATTTGTAGAAAAGATTGGACAGCATTGCCTTTCCTTTTTAAAATCTTCAACCTTCACTTCAAAAAGAGAGGTCCGCATGTCAATCCACAAAGGCTTCTGGGGCTTGGCCATTACACTAGCGCTCAGTTTGATTTTCTCCGTCTATCTCGTCACATCGACGTTGCAAACCATCATTCTTAAACAAGGAAAAATTAGCGTTAAAGGATATGCCGAACGCAAAATTACGTCCGACTATGCAAAATGGGAAGGCAAGCTGAATGCCCGCGCAGATAAGCTGCCGGATGCCTATAAGCAACTCGAGAGTAATTTGGAAAAGGTAAAAACCTATGTTGCGCAACAAGGATTCGACAGCAAGGAATTTTCCATTTCTCCTGTCTATACCTCTTTGAATTATAAGCAAGATGAGAAGGGCTATACCTCAAACATCATTGAAAGCTACCATCTTTCCTATAATTTGACGATCAATTCACATAAAATCGATAGCGTAAAAACCCTCTCAGAGCAGATTGCAGAATTGATGAAAGACGGAATAGAAATTAACTCATACCGCCCCGAGTATTTCTACACAAAATTTGACGAATTGAAAATCGATCTTTTGGGCGAAGCGGCAAGAGATGCTCTAGTGCGCGCCTCTCAATTAGCGGCGAACAGTAAAAGCCAAGTCGGTATTTTGAGATCGGCCACCCAAGGCGTTTTTCAAATCACCCCTCTCTATTCGACAACTGTCTCTGACTATGGCGAAAATGACACATCGACGGTCGAGAAAAGCATTAAAGCAGTCGTCACAATGGAGTACGGAATCTATTAAAGGCTAGAGCTTCTTAGCCTGTCCGGGCGATAGGCATCCGCGTGCAATTTTGCCGTCGATGTATAGCCAGGCCAGGCCTTGCTTCTTAAAGCGGCTCTTTTCCGTAAAGCTCAAATCGGTTTTGTCTTTGCTCAAATGGGCAATAAACGTGACAAAGGCTTCTTCTTCCCCCGGCTGATAGTCGAGTATTTCCAGCTTATCGAAAGATGTTTGAGTAGAGAACGCTTCGATTTGCTTCAACCACTGCTTTCTATTAGAGACAAAATAGGGACTCTCCGGATGAGTCGTGGCGATCAAGTAAGGGGCCAGATGAAGCGCATAAGCCGAATAGCGCGAACGCATAAGCGTTAAAGCATTCTCTGCCAGCTCTCCTCGATGATAGCGTTGACAGCAGCTTTTATAAGGTTTACCGCTGCAGCAAGGACAGGGGCTTGATTTTGATTCATTCATATGAGCCTCTTTATGGATTGACCAATCGATTTGGCTTTGCATTCTAGCGACCTTTTAAGTAATCTTGCGAATAAAATCTTAAATAGTTTTATATTTCATACGCATGATTTTATCTTACCTAGATCCTATTGTTAAAGGCGGCCTTAAATGATTTCTCCTGATTCCCTCTCTCAATGGATGAGAACTGTAGTCGGCATTGCTCAAGAAGGAGGAGAAGTGCTCAAAAAATTTTGGGGGCACTTGCCAGCTATTCAAGAGAAAAATTTTCCGGGAGATCTGGTCACCGAAGCAGATAGGCAATCGGAAGAGCTGATCTTACGCGCTCTTCAGCAAAATTTTCCCGCTTATCCCATTTTGGCCGAAGAATCGGGACTGTCCTCCCAGCTTTCATCCGATTTTATCTGGATTGTTGATCCTTTAGACGGAACAACAAACTATGCCCATCAATATCCCATGGTTGCCATCTCCATCGGTCTGCTTTATCAAGGAGAGCCTATTTTAGGCGTCATTTATAACCCCTTGACAGCCGAGCTTTATACGGCCGCTAAAGGGCTGGGATCTAAACTCAACGGCCGTTCTATTCAAGTCTCCGCCATCCCCTCCTTAAAAGATAGCCTTCTCGCAACAGGCTTTGCTTACGATCGCCGTGAAACCCCTGATAATAATTATGCTGAATTTTGCCATTTCACGCATTTGACGCAAGGTGTGCGGCGGGCAGGCGCTGCCTCATTGGATTTAGCTTATGTCGCCTGCGGAAGACTCGATGGATATTGGGAGCGTGGGTTAAAACCCTGGGATATGGCTGCAGGGATTGTTCTCGTTCGCGAAGCCGGCGGATGGGTCTCCGATTACGACCTAAATCCTGTCAATTTGCAATCCGGACGCATTTTGGCGACCAATCCTCTCTTGCAACAAGCCATAAGCCAAGAATTGCTTGCTTTGCGGAGTAAGAAACCGTCATCGAATTGCTAATTACCTAAAATTTCAATAAATCTAGCCCTATTCGTTTTAAACATTAAATAATAATTGCTATTATATTTGTTTTATTAAATAATATAACTATTATTTTTTAAATAATTAAATACATTATTAATATGACAGCTATTTTACCTGTTTCTTCTCTTACTTCATTAGATTCAATTCCCCTGTATATCGGCCAAGTCTCCTATCAAGGGAGAACTTATCGGATCGAAACTCAAGTCAAAGAACCCGGAACCTGGTGGAGGATCCAGCAATTTACCATTGCCTTTTTTCTAAGTCTTGCCACGTTTGGGATAGGCCTGGCTTTCTCTTCCGTCCGAGCTGCATTGAAAAATAGGTGGGAACAAGCTTTGACTGGCAGATTAATTTCCCGCCATTTAATTGAACAGCCATCTCCTCACCCAATAGAAAGGCCTAATTCAGGAGCTGCTTTAAAAGAAAGCGCTCAGGTAGAATTAGAGCGCCTTTACCAATCCTATACGCAAGAATATGAGCAATCCTGCCAATCCACCACTCTCATAAGTAGTCTCGAAACCTTAAAATCCGATATCGAAAATGATGATTCTCCTCAATCGAACATTCTTTCCGATATGAGCTTAGGTAATCTTTTAAAGCAATTGGATGAGGATTCTAAGGCTATTTTTATTCCCAATCCTCAATTCATAAATCCATACAAAGGTGAGAATTCAAATCCTGATACAGAAGAAGGATTTAATGTATTAAAAAAATATTTATCATCCGCCTTCGCAATTGGAAAAGAATTTGTTGTTTTCCGATTTACAAATAATGTTCATACCATTGTAGGGGCTTTTCGTTCGGATGGCAAATTTAAAATTATTGATTCCCTATTAGATAATACGGTTGATTTAAACCGCTTGACTGATGCTCTCAACCAAGCACAAATTAAAGATGCTGCCGGAAATCCCTTGACTTTCAGAGGAAAATACATCAATACGCACCTTCAAAAAGGCGGGCATGAATGTATACGCTTTGCCACTCTTTATGGCTACCAGATGGCCAAAAGACAGAGTTTTAAAGGATACAAGGAAGTCAATGGCGCTTTAGCAGAGGGCCGTCTGCGCAGTTTTGAAGATATTTTTCGCATTAATGAAGTGCCTTTGATTAAAGATGCCTCCTCCGTCCCTTCTCAAAATTACAAATCCTTTATGCATTCTTGGGCTTATCGCACCCAGGGAATTAAAAAAAATTCTTGGAAAGATCTAACCTTGGCAGATATCAGAAATTACGAAGATGACAACATACGTATACGCTATATTTTTAAATTGACTGCTTCCGAATTTATCTCAGCTTACGGCGTATCTATGAATCGATCTTTAGGAATGGAAGACGGCTCTCTTCCTCATTCTCTGCCCCTTCCCGAGAATTGGAAACAAACCCGCTTAAGCTCTCTCATCCCAGAAGGATCGGAAAAAGTCATCATTGCCGTGGAGCCCAATAAAGATCCCCTTATTTTCCGCTTGTCTAGGGAACAGAAAATGCCAAATATAGGGATAACCTAAAATCTGTTAAATAAATTTTATACCCTCAACGCTTAATATATTTTAGGTTGATAATATTTTCTTTTTCGAATAATTGGAATTATTTGGAAAAGAAAATAAATTTTTAAACCATTAAAACACCACTAAATTTTAAATTAAATTTAATATTGTTTTAATAATATTTTAATCATGGTAATATAAACCCTATTTTATTCTACTTTAAAGGCAATGCCGCAAGATGGCTGTGATGAATAGCGTGAATACCCTTACGCCACTTTCTATAGATCAGGAAAACCGTTTGCAGCGGCATTCCATCCCTCCTGCTTTAAAATCAGCGGCGGCTATTACCTTGTTAGCGCTCAATGTTCTGGCATCGGGCCTTTTGGCCTATTACAGGCCAGGTGAATGGATCCTTACCACGGTCGGCATATCTTTGATCCATTTTTATACTCTTCCGCTTTTTTTCTCACAGGGTAAGGAGTGGATGATTAAGGCTGCTTTAACCGTCTCTTTAGTAAGCTTAGGCTGCCTTGGACTAGGAGGAACATGCGCCGCATCGGCTACATTTGCCAGCCGCTTGCTAGCCTCTATTGGAAATGGCCAAATAGGAGCGGCTCTTTTTCAGACTTTTATATTAACAAGTTTTATTGGTTACGCATTGCCCGTCTGCCGGAGCTTGCTTGAAAAGGCTTATGCGGCGCTGAATCAAGTGTATTGGCATTCTCAGCTAAGACATCTCCACATGCAGCTACAGGCGCTGCCTGATTGGCGGGCTAATTTTGGCCTATCCAATTTATTGCAAGGAAGCCTTCTAACAGCCGCTTTTACGGCTCATCCTTCTATTCAATCCTTCCTCCTTGCCGGCTGCTTGGCTCTTAGGATAAAATTTTCGGCTTATTTGATCGCCATTTGGAGCCTTTCTCCCGCCACAGGCATTGAACGCATCCGGCATTTAATTAATCAATGCTCATCCTTAAATGCGACAGCCTCTTTTTTTCATACATCCCTTCACGAAGAGACGCACAGAGCCCTCTTCAGCTTATTTAAAGACGCCTTAAATGAATTGAACGAAGAAGATACCCTTAAGGCCTTTTTTCTCATTCAAACCAGCCTTCCTCTTTATGTTCCCTCTTGTTTATCTGTAGAGCAGTTTGTTAATCTCTTTCAAGGCCGCTTATTAGCTACAACTAACGCTAAAATTGATCAATTCATCCAAGATATAGAAGGGGAAGCAGGAGCTTTGCAAATCCTCATGCGCGATTTCGAGAGCTTTAAAATGGATATAGAACAGTTCGATCGAGATCTGGATCAATCCAGAGAGGGCCTTTCAGAACGGCTTGATAATTTAAAGATCGAATGGAATAGAATGAAACAAATCGTTGTCCATTTGAGTCAATCCAAGCAGATTTGGAATGATTTTTGTTCAGTATTGAGAAGGGCAAATGAGGAGCTTACGGCCAGTTTCCCGCAATATGGCCATTTGAAAATTCTTCTTGGAGAACAAAACGGTCGAATTGAACAACTGAATGAGGGTTATCTTTCTCTTTTGGGATTGCCGACCGATTCCCATAATATAACGGAACGCTTTCAAAGATTTTCCAATCTTGTTAATCGGGAAAATAATCAGGAAGATTCTACGCCAGCTTGGCTGTTTTTGGGAGCAGAGCGCTGCAATTTTAGAATCTCTGATTATGAAGACATTCAACAATGGTGCGGCATTGAATCCTTGACCCAGCTCGAGGAAAAATTTAACGAGATCGGCTTAGCAACCGAAGAAGACCTTTATGAGAAAGGGATTATCCCTCGAAACGAGCAGGTTTCGACCCAAGAGATTAAAAATAATCTTCGACGTTATATTGAAGAACGCTTGCAAGTCCGCCAAAGCTTAACTAGTCGGCTTTATACGGCAGTCACCCATCTTCCTTCTCTGCAAGTCTTAGCCCAAAAAGTTTCCCGCTTCATATATGTTTTGGTTACATCCGGGCTTATTGCCGTTCCCGTCTTGCTTTATCCCATTCCCACCGCCCTCGGCTTTGCGACAGGAATGGCCTGGTTTGCTTTAAAGCGGTTTGGAGGAGAGGTATTGCAAGAGCGTTTAGAAATCGTTAATGACGGAATGGAGATATTGAATCGCATTAATCTTATTTCCTTAACCTATTCTAACGAAAATCAACGGCGCTTTAGACAAGCCTCTTTTATCAATCAAGTTAGGATCATTCATGCCTATGCTTTAACAACACTGCTGATGTCTTTTGCTCCCCTTTTTAGAATGGGAATAGGTGGATTCCTGCAAGGGCTGGGAATAGCTAATAGTTTATCCGGTTATTTCCGCTAGATTTTCCTCTTTCCATCATTCATTGATTATCAACAGGCTTGCAAACAATTCGCTCGATTCTCCATAGTATCGGCTGTCTTAGGGCTTTGACGCAGTCGAAAGAGCAAAAAAATTCCATACTTAGGTTATATTCAAGATTATTTCTCAGCCAGATTGCAATGCGGATGAATAGGCTGTATTGATTTAATATTGCCCGTCCATCGGCATTGCAACCTGACTGAAAAACGTGAATCTAGGGTATTAGCAATGTGAATACAAGCCCTTCGAGGGTGTATTAAAATGAAATTTTAAAATTATTTATTGTATTTTTTTTACAAAGGATAATCAAAATGAACTTTTTTCGCTCTGCGTTCTTAGGAATGCTATTATTAATCTCCGGTATGCTTTCCGCTCAATCTTTTTCCGATCGCGAATTCAATCAAGACCGCATGATGGCCACTTCTTTTAACATCATGATTTTATCCTCTTTTGAAACAGAAGACCACATCACAGCTTATAGCGATTATGGCACCTTGCAATGGGATGTCGCCTTCCGTCCGAAAGTCATTTCTTGGAAATTAAAGGATAATTATCTATTTGTGTTTTCAAAGTCCCGCTACGCAGAAAAAACCTATCTCACTTGCATTGATCCTCTCACAGGCCTAATCGCCTGGGAACGTCCCTAGACCTTCTAGCTCAGCCGGGTTATCCTCAGCTGGGCTTTTTTTCATACTATTACTTTTTCACTTAGGAGGAAGGGAATGATTTCTCCCTACGCAATTTCTCAAGTTGAATATATTCAATATAAACATGCAATAGAAGATCTGCACGTTGCTTATAAATGCTATAAACATGACGAAACAGAAAGGTTGCAAGAAGAAGAAGGTCGCTTAAAATATTCTCAAACCCATTCGCAAAGCGCTGAAGGATTAATAGCCAAAATTAAACAGTGGATAGCTCATTTTCTCCATTCTTTAACCCGCTTGTTTGCCCCTTCTGGACGCGAAGCCTGGAAGAATTCCTTGATGGATTCTGATCCGTTATTCCTCAAGCAACGCGTGGAAATCATCAACCGCATGCATGTAAAATTGGGGCAAGCCCATTTTGACCAAAACCTGGCATGCAATGCCGTCGCCATCGATTTTTACAACTCTTCACTTAAAACGATCCAAGCATGGAATCGCGTCTTTTTCTCTTCTCGTTCTTCAGAATGGACGATTAGCGCTCCTCGGATCTGCGCCCCTTTCCAATTAATGCCTTTGAGCAATGCAATATCAACGGAAGATGAAAGAGCTTTAAGCCGCTATTTTGAGCTTCTAAATGCCTATCCGGAAAAGCTCAAACGAATGGGTTCTTTAAATGACTACAAACAAGGAACCTATGAGATTGCCTATGATCCAAATGAGATCCGTACCATTCAGCAGCTGACTTATGATCGCTTATATGCCAGGCTAAACTCGCATGAATTAGCTGCAGCATGGAGCCGGCCTGGCGTTGTATGCGAGGACTCTTTTTGGATATGGATTCGCGATGCCGTGATTTCTCCACATGGATTTAAGCATATGTATAATCGCTTGATTTGGAAGAGTCAATTAGATGGCATTGGCGGCGCAGCTGTTATTCCGCTTTTCAGGCTTCCAGATGGACAAATAAGAATTGGTTTGATTCTGGCCTACCGCCATGCGACCAGTTCATGGGAATTCGAGCTGCCGCGAGGCGGATCGAAAAAGGGAGAGACGGCTGAAGAGACGGCCAAAAGAGAACTTCAAGAAGAGGCAGGTTTATTGATCGATCATCCTGAGTTGCTCGGTTCTATAACTCCCGATTCGGGGGTCATGCCTTCGATCGTTCCCATTTTTTCGGGAGAAGTCACTGTCGAGCAAGCCCCTGCCCATGAAGAAACAGAAGCCATCGCAGGCAAATATTTCTTTTCCTTAGACGAAATCGAGCGCGGCTTAGCGGATGGCTATTTGACTGTCGAGCAAAAGGGCGAGAAACAGTCATTTGCCTTGCGCGATCCTTTCCTGGCTTATGCGCTCTTGCTTTACTGCATTAAGCATCCAAGAGTGAATTGATTGGCCTATTTTGATAGACTCTGAGCTTGTGGCTGATTAAACACTGGTTGGCCACAAAGCACAGAGTCCCAAACTAGATTAATTCAAAGGAATGGCATCGAACAGGCTTTGAGCCTTTTCAAATGCCAAATGAGCCTCGTTTACTAAGGCTTGGATATCGTTTGCAGTCAGCGGCAAATCATCCAACTTGTCTTTATAAGATTCTTTGAATGAAAAGGCTTTTTGTTTGGCTTTTTCTATAAGCGCGGAAAAATCATAGAAATGGACAGCATCCGGCCATTTCTGTTCAATGCGTTTTTTTAGGATCATGCCTCCGGATAAATCTCCCAGATAACGCACATAAGCATGGGCAAGAAGAAGAAGGGGATGATGGGTTGCTAAATAATTCAAATGCTTCACATATTCCTGCGCTGCCGGAGAAGGAGAAGCCTTAAGAGCTGCAAAGGTCGCGCTTTGAAGGTCTTGCTGAATAGCGTCCGCTCTTTCAAGCTCTTTAACATATACAGTGGAAAGGTTGGACTCTTTTTTAAGGCTCTTTCTAATCCCTTCTTCTAAAGCGCGATAAACGCTTTCCAAGTCGATCAAATGTTGGTGGTAACATTTTTCATCAAGCGAGCCATCCAGCAATTTTTTCATAAATGGGTGACTTTCAACGGCCGTATGAATGCTCGATGTGGCCTCTTTTAATTGTTTAGAGAAATCGGTTTTTATTGGCATCCGAGATGTACGTCCTCCCAAAAAACTTGAAATAATCCACGCGCCTTTCTCCTTATTGACCAAAGTTCGGATGAGCTTCTGCTCATCTAACGGAGTTGTCGGTTTGCTCTTTCAGTTTTTTTTCTTCCGGAAGCATGTTTTGATTTTCAATCGGAAAGGTTGTATTAGCCGCAATTTGAAGCTCATGCCAAGATCCGCGGTCAAACCAGCCGTAGCTGCCATTCCAAAAATAGTAAAAAGTAATGATTCCCCAAATGGGCAAAATAGTATAGGTCCACAGCAAAAACTTAGGCACCTTGGCATCAAAGGTCGCAATTCCCGGATCACCGTATAGTTCAATTTCTCCGGGAAAATGGGAATCTTGAATTTTGTCCTTACCTTCGTGGGCCATGTATATCCTCCGCTTGCTTAGCCTCTTCTTCTTGCATCATTTGAAACTTTGGCTCTTCGTCCATATCTAGGCGACCTTTTCGCCAAAGATATAAAAAGACAATAAAGGCGCTTCCAACAAAAAAAATGACCAGGGCGGAATGCAGCATATTTCCGTAAACGCCAAAACCGTCAATCACTGCCAAAGCTTTCATTTTAATTTACGCTGTCCTTCTATGATTTCTTTAGTATTAATAGGATCTTTTCCCAACCACCAAGCCTGCGTGGGAGGGGTAATGCGTGTCCCTTTAGTCATCAAATACTGATAAATAGCCTCAAATTGATGGTTCGGAATACCGATTGTGCTTTTGCCCGTGCCTCTTGGATCATTGTCAAAAAAGTGTTGGAAAGCCGGCATGATAGATCCCGCACTGGCCGTACGCGGAGCCCAAAAGTGGGCCTTATGCCAATCACGGCTGGGCCTCTTTACCCCCACCCTCGATATGTCCGGCCCAATGCGGCGCGTTCCAGCAAAAGTAATTTTTTGATAAATATATTCATTGGCCGAAGAAGGGGGAGCTGGAAACGAATCCGAACCGTTTAGGACAACATCCTGGATTAAGGTACGCGTCTGATCGGTATGGCAGTACCAACAGCCTTCTATGGCATAAATATGCTCTCCTAGATAAATCAGCTCTTGCCTAGAATGAAAATTGAGCTCTGGACGCTTCAGGTCGGCAAGGTCCTTAATAGGTTCGCCATTTGGATCATAGCGCCACTTTTGCATGGATCCAAAGCGCACAGGACTAATGCGAAACTCTTGCGGATTTTGCGCATACACAACCCCATAATTTTGATGATAGGGGTGCTTGACGGTCTCGTCCAGGATCACAAAATCTTTATCGACCCAATTTTGCAAAATTCCTCCTGCCGGTTCTAAGGAAAAGGCTTCTTTAAGCTGAGGATCGTACAGCTCTAGAACCTGATAGCTGATTTTTTCAGGTTCTTCCTCATTATTATCTGGCTTCTGGCCATTATTCTTATTGGCTTCCTGCAGTTTCTTGCGCAATTGGTCCGCTTTTTCTTTTGCCTGCCCTTGGGGCTCGCGCAACATCAACAACCGCGAGGTCAGCTTTAGCTGCTCATCATCTGCTCGCGTAATATACTTTTCAAGCTCGGGAGGAGCAATCAGGCGCATGTTTTCCGATTCTTTAAAGGCCAGCAGGGTCAGGTCCTGCTTAAGATGCCGCACATACTGCAAATCGCTTCCCCCAGAAGATGCGCTACTGATGTAAATATTCGGGTCTTCAATCTCATACATCTGCACTTGATAGGGACTGGAAGGGCTTGTCCACGTCGAATCAACGTACCTAGGGGCAACCAAGACAATGATGATCGAAGTGGAGAAAAGCAGGATAATGCCGACAAGTGTCAAAATAGCCGAACGGTCAAGCTTATGGACAAAATGCGTATGAGCAGGCTCATGCTTGGGAGGAGTGGGTTGATTGACTTTTTCTGTCATGTTGCCGCCCTCACTTCTCTTGGAGTATCTGGTTGGGAAGCAGGCTTTAGGACAATTGTATTGAAAATATTCACGGCGAAAAGAATATTGCCAAGCAAGATAATGACGCCCCCAACTCCACGCATGATCCACCAATCTCTCATATCCGCAACCGTTTGCAAGAAGGGTAGCCTGGTCAAATTGTCATGGAACTGGGCATAAGATGCCCCTTCCGCCCAATTCGCCCACATCAAGCCTTGCAAGAATCCTCCTACCCACAGCGAGAATAGAAATAATAGGCTGCCCCACAGGTTAAGCGCAAAGTGCCAATCGGCGAGGGAATTCGACCAAAGGGGCTTTTTAACCATGGCAGGGATAGCTTGATAAATTCCGGCAATGGCAAAAAAGGTAAACGTCCCATAAAGGGAAATATGCGAGTGGCCAATGACCCAGTCCGTTTTAGAAGTGATTTCATTGACATTGCGCAGAGCCATTAAAGGCCCTTGGATGCACGTTATAAGGTAAAAAATATTGCCCATCATCAAAAAACGGATCGGAGCGCTTTGCAAGTATTTTAACCAATCCTTCTGTAGCGTGGCAAACAGATTGTAAACAACCGTCCAAACGGGAATAAAGAGCCAAATCGAAAAGATAATAGCCGTTGTCTGCAGCCACTGTGAGATAGGCCCATGAATCATATGATGGGCTCCGATCCACGCATAAACAAAGGCAATCGACCAAAAACCGATCATCGACAAACGGTGGCTGTAAATGGGCGTATTGGCCAGCTTTGGCAAGAAATAATAAGCTGTCGCCAATCCCATAGGGGTATAAATGAGTCCAACAAGATTGTGCACATAGAACCAGCTGATATTGACGCGCGAAATGCCTTCTGGCACCCAGTTGACGGCAAAGTTTCCAGCCACGACGGTAAAAGTCGTCCAAATCAGCGTTCCCATGCTATACCAAAGAGACACATACAATTTTTCGAATTTGCGGTTGGCGATGGTCATCAAAAAGTTGAAGACAATCATCAACCAGCTGAGGGCAAAAATAAATTTAAGAGGGAACCACGAAATCCAGGTCGGCAGCTCGGCGTATTCCCAGCCAAAATTGGTTCCCCACGGAAACGAATTCACCCCTATCGATAAAGTGATCCACCACAAGATACCGCTAATAACAGCCAATTTGGAGCTCCACAAGGAAACGCCGCAGAGGCGGGGAATAAAGTACAACATCAAACCCACGTCTACTGATAAAAGCCAAAGCAGCGTGACGGTAGCGACATGAACGGGGCGAACCCGGCCAAAATGGACATATTCGCCTGAAAAATAGTCCGGAAAAATAAAGGTGTTAAAGGCAATGAAAACGCCGACGGTCATACCTATGATCATATACACGATCGCAGGGTAGATAAATAACTTAGCGGCTCTATCGTCGTAGGTAACCATGTCTGTCTGACCTTCTTTCTGTTTAGAACAAGCTTCTGTTATACCGAATGAATCGGTAGGCAGTTCTTTGGTTGGAAAAGTAAATTAATTCATGTTTATAAAAGTCTTTGCTTTCCTGCAATGATATTTCATTGATTCTTTGCCGAATGAGGAGCTTGCTCCCGATTCGATTGCCCATCATTTGCCTTTTTAAGCTGACCGGCTTCGTTAGATTTATTCTGCTGCGGTTCGCTTTTTTCTAATTTATTGAATTCTTGCAAAAGGCTCTCTTGCTTGGCAATTGAGCGCAGGGCTTCTTCCGTATCGGCAATCAGCTTCGCCTTCAATTTTTTTATGGACTCTATTTCAGCTTGATTGGTCGCTAATTCCTCTGTTCGCTCTGCAGAGTGGATCTTTCCTTGTAGAACAAGCCTTTGCCTTTCGAGCGCAGCCACCTGATCATTCAGTTCTTGTTCAATTGCCTTGCGGGCCTTGCGGATCTCTTGATCGGTTTTTGGATCATGGGAGAGCGTTAACTTTTGATCGTCACTGGAATAGCGATTGGCATTCAATCGAATTAAACCTAAAAAGCGGTTGACCGTGTCATCGCTGATTCCCTTGGCCGTGATTAAGGCCACGCCCAAGTTGAAGTAGAGTTCGCGCTCGCGCTTTACTTCTGATTTAAGCTCCTGCAACTTTTTATCGCACTCTTGCAGCAGATTGATTTTTCTTTCAATTTCCAAATGCCTTTCATACAGCTTAATGGCCTCTTGCGGGTCAACCTTGCCTTCAGTGATTCGGCGCTCGATCCCAGTCTGCTTCTCTTCTACTTCTTTGCTTTCTAATTCCGCGCTCCTAAGCTGTTTGCTTATGCCAATGCGGGCATCTTCAATAGCCATTTGGTCATTTTCATAAGTTTGGTAAAGCGCTTGCTCCAAGCCATTGCGTTTATCATGCTCTTCACTAAGCGTTCGGATGAACATGACAAGCTGCAGGCGCTGCAATGAATTGGTAAAATCCCCCCACGGCGTCATGGATGTTCCCGGAACGCCATACTTAATCGAGCGCAGTAAGCGCATGTCATCGCGCGATTCAATCCAGTCCAAATTGGTAAGCATGCGAGGCTTGGCATCTTGCATTGCCTGGCCCCTAATTCCGCTTCCATCCGCTTCATTGCCATGGCAAACCGCACAATTTAAAAGAAAAAACTTTTGCCCTTCTTGAATATTGTGGGGGGTATAGTATTTTTTCTTGATGTAATAGCTATATCCTCCCGGCATCTGTTGATTGGGGAGGACATCGAAGACATCTTCCACTTTATTCTCTTGCTGCACGTTTTGCGGAGCAGTTCTGGGATAGACCTCCGGACGGATAGAGGCATAATACCCTTCTCCCGTTGGAAGGAAAGAAATGGCGGAGGCATCCGAAGGCGGCGGATTATTTTCCTCCGGCAGATTCTTCTCCGGAAGGAGCTCTTTTTCTTGAAGAGATTTCCTGCTTTTTTCCGGAAGAGGAATTAGATGCCCTCCTTCGTCTTTCAATTCTTTTAAAACATCGTGCGGCTGATAATGCCATTTCGGAACGCCTTCTAATTCCCTCATGACTTCTCCACCAGGCAGCGAAGAGAAGAGCCAATCGACAAGGTAGCGAATTTCAGCCGCCGTCAGGACCGGCGTCTTTTTCCCGGCTTTTTGAATATCTTGTGGCTTGTCCTGGGCGATTTCTCCCCAAGGCGGCATGGGAGTGCCATGAACGCCGTGCGTAATGGAATAAATGGCCTGTTCTTTGGTCAAGTTGCGTAGGAAGTCCGAATTATGTAGGTTTTTGGGAATGGGATAAATCCATTCAGCAATCACTCCATTGCCCTGCATGGCAATTCCATGGCACTGGGCGCAATGCATGTCATAGGCTTCTTGCGGATTAAATCCCTGCAGAGACCAAATTTGCCTGACCGCATTGCGATTGCGAATGCCCAATTCATCCAGCATATAAGTTAATGCATAAAATTTGGTATCATCAAAAGGCATCACAGGCATGATTGAGCGAGGGACATGTGCGGAAGGATTGCGGAAATGCTCCATCAGCCATTCATCGGTACGATAAATTCCTGACCAGTTTAAATGCGGCCCGATCAGCCTTCCCAGCCCATACACTTGAATGTAGGTCATGAGAACGCGATGAACGCGATCTTGCCAGGCTTGATGCTCAGCTTTCAACTGAGCAATCTTGCTCGGATCGCTTTCTTTTTCAATCAATGTCTCATAGTAGTGGTTTTTGGCACGAGAAGCATAGCGGAAATTGGAATAGAGGGATTCAACTACTTCAGGGTGTTCTTTATTAATCTCTTCCAAAATTCCATTTTGACGGACATTGTCAACAATGTACTTATCTATTTCTGCCGCATGCTTTTCAATCTGATTGACAATTTCAGATCCAGGAAGCTGCTCGTCATAAGTAGTCAAGTGAATGACTTCGGGGAATAACCGCTTGAACCACTCCTGTTGCCGATAGAGCTCTTCATTAAAGTCGGAGGAATCCTTCTCTCCCTTAAAGCCGATATTGGAATCAAATCCCTGCAAGCGATGGCAGCTGGCACAGCCTTGGGTGGCAAAAACCGTCATGGCATAGCGTAAATCATGCATTTTAGCGGGCGGGACTGGCTTTTCCCAATTCATTTTACGTCCAGCTTCCCACGCTTGCAAATAAGCCTGTTGGCTAGTCTGCGATACAGCTCGATTCCCCCCTCTTTGCGCCAATAAGAAGGTCATCAAATCTTCGATCTCCTCATGATCTAGCCGCATATTGGGCATAGTTGAGGTTTTAAGATCGGCCTGCGGCCATACAATCGATTCTTTGATATACCAAGGATAGCTCTCTCCAATACGCGTCAGCTCAGGCCCCACGCCGCCCCTGGCAAACCCGGAAATGCGATGGCAAGCATAGCAAGCCTGCGACATATACAGGTCCTTTCCTCTTTGATAATTGCGTGTCAATTCATCCACATCCGACATTAAAGCCGATAGGACTTTTTGGTCGCCGACAGCGGTTTCAAAAGATTGCGCCGTATCTTGTGCATGCTGGATCAAGTCTTGGTTCAAATCCAGGGCTTCGCCTTTATCAAATAATGTTCCCTTGGCTTGAGGGTCTTTTTGATGCTGTCGCAAAAATGCATCAATAGCCTCCTCCCCCTTTTGATCATAAGCTTGCTCAATGGAGCGAACCAATCCTTCGCTTCCTAAAAGGGCAATTAGATCTTGATTAATGCGCTCGGAGGCCAATTTACGGCGCTTATCTTCATCCGGCTGATTTTTAATTGCCTTTTCCAAATAATTGATCTGCGAACTTACATGTTCGAGAGTAGAAGGCGGCAAGGTATAATCAGTCAGCTTCTCTTTAAGCTCTTTCATTAGTCCTTCATAGCCTTTATCTTGAATGACTTTTTGAAGGCGAAGCAGATCGCTTAATGCTTGCTTATCGCTGTTATAAGCATTCAATAATACCTGCAAGCGTTTTTGACGCTGCTGCGCTAGATCTGAAGTTGAAGTTGCAGCACTTTCTAGCTGGCGTTCGCTGGTCTGATGGCATTGCATACATTTGGCTTGAATCAATGCCCCCACGAATAGAGGCTCTGTCTGAAAGAGCAGTTCATGACCAGGTTTTTCATTAAACACATGAGCAAAACGCGGATCATTTTCAGGATCGGATTCTGTAAATTGCGGAGTGGGCCCACGATATTCTCCCTCATATTGGCCATCAAAAACCGGCCCATGGGCTTTATTTGTTGTCAGCCCTCTTCCATTTCCATTATGGCACGAGGTGCAGCCATATTCCTCGATGGGATGGTATTCAAACGGCCTCGTCTCATGTCCCATTAAAGGATGCATGGCAAGCACTTTGGTCACATCATAGACTTGATCGCCAACATGAGCTGTTTTGAGAGATTCATATTTTTCGGCTTCGGCCAAACGCTTCTTGACCTCTGCTTCTTGCCCTTGGCTTTTCAGCTGCTGGATGACCTTCTCATCTTTAAGTTCGGCAATTTTATCGTCCAGCTTTCGCCAAATATAGTCTTCATTGGCTGTAAGGACCGGCCGGCCTTCGTCATCGCGGACAATATTTCCGTTAAGATCGTAAGCCAGTTTAGTTGGAGAAAAATAAGGAATTTGCAGCGCGACATGGCAGGAGGTGCAGCGGTCAATGACTGGCGGCCCCTTGTTTTCTTTTTCTAGGACAATTTGCTTTACTCCCGTTTTAAAGGGTGGAACCGGCTGCTTGGTATAGGTTGTGCGAAACTCTTCCAAGGCCAAATAGTCATCTTGATAAATGCGGTATTCGGGGAAAATCTCTCGATAAAGAAAAACTCCAAATAAGGCGGTAACCAAGACGCCTGAGGCAATCAGAAAAATTTGATAGAGATCCGCGCGTTGCATGTTTTATATCCTAAACTCTTAATCGCATTTCAATGTCGGGCAAAATTCTCTGTCCAAGGCCATATCCATCCCCAGTTGGCCCCCCTAAAATAAGTTCCAATCACAATTAGAATTCCCTGCCATGTCATAAACAAGGTGTAAAAGAAAATGGCCAAATAACGGCTGCGGTGGAACCAATAGCCTTCTCCGTGGGGATTGCGGTCCAAATAGGGAATGGCCATTAATCCCAAAACGATGAGGGTCGGAATTCCCACGCCGCCCCAAAAAGCATTGTAAGCGACCATTTCTTGCAGCCCCAAGAAATACCAGGGCGCTTTAGAGGGATTAGGGGGCTTACTGGGATTGGCCGGCTCTTCCAAAGGAGCGTCAATAAAAGAAAGGACCAAAACAAGCGCCGTTGTCAACATAAAGACAAGTAATTCAGCTCGTAAAAGATGGGGCCAAGTAAAAACAAAATTATAAGGTCCTTTGTCCACTGTCGGGCAAGTTCCGCGGACAAGCTCCATCAAGCCATAAGTGCGCTTTACGCCGGGAGCAAAGGACTCCTTTGTGTCCGACCGCTGCACCACGCGATAAGGATCGGGACGGAATTTATCCGGCGGACGCGACAGGCCGCCGTCTTTTCGAATGCGCCAAAAATGCACACCGATCAAGGTGCCGGCCAGCAAGGGGAGCACGGCGACATGCAAAACGTAAAAGCGGATCAAGGCATCTTGGCCGACATTGGTCGAGGCCAGCAGCATGACGCGGTTGACATTGTACTCGAATCCCGGCAGGTTCGGCACATAGCCGGCAATATTGGTTCCAACCGTGATCGCCCAAAAGGCAAGCTGGTCCCATGGCAGCAAATAACCGGTAAAAGATAAAATCAGCGTCAAAACCATTAGCATGACGCCGATCACCCAATTAAAACGCCGCGTTCCTTTATACGAGCCTGTATAAAAGACGCGCGACATGTGGAGAAAGACGAACAGCACCATCAAATGCGCACTCCAGCGATGCATATTGCGGTACATCATGGCAAAAGGAGTCGTATCCTGCCAGTCCTTCATGATCTCATACGCCCGATCTTCGGCCGGAATATAATAGAACATTAAAACGACGCCGGTAAAAGTCAGCAGGAGGAATAAACTTGTCGTAATTGTTCCCAATCCCAACGTATAGAAAGGATCGAGCGAATGCTTATGGCATTTAACGGGATGAAAGTGGAGAAAGAAATTCTTAAAAACAATTTCAGAGCGATCCACATCGTTATTGGGGTAATTATGGCGAAAAATGGACCGGACAAAAAGGGAAGGCAGATTCGCCAAATACTCGGCCCAAGATTCTCTTCTTTTTCCTTTAAAGACTGCCATATCAGATCAGACTCCTTCTAAACTTTTATACATTCGGCCTATACCACGCAGCTTCAAAATCAAGAGTGGTCTTGGCTTTATCGACCATTAATTCCCCGGAAGCAGCTTTGAAGACCTGAAAATAAACCAGAGGCAAAGGGGCCGGTCCCCCCGTATTTTTTCCATGGCGATCATAGGTAGAACCATGGCACGGACAGGCATACCCTGTCTCAACCATATTCACCGTACATCCGAGATGCGTGCACACAGCCGTTTGCACGCGGACTTTGCCGGCCTGGGTTTCAATAAAAACTTTTTGTTTGGGATAAAAGACCTTTCCATCGCGGGCCAGCACTTCCTCCGGCCTTCCAATGGAAAATACGCTTGGAGGCACTTTCATGGCATTGGGATAAAGAAAGCCAAGAAGGGAAGCCCCCACCATCTGGCCTGCCCCAATCAGACAAGCGCCAACGCCCATCAAGGCAAGAAAAGAGCGGCGGGAAATCAAAGGGTCTTTATCATTGGGATCAACATTTAATGAATTGCGATATTTAGGCATGATTCCTTCTCATTTTCAGCTATCAGGATTTTCTTCTCGGAATAATTGATATTTAACAGATTCGGGATCTTCGAATTGTCCTTTGCGCGAATAATAAAGATAGACGGCCAACCCCGCTAGCGAAGCAATAATCGAACTGATAATGGTCCAAAACACCATAAATCATCCTATCCAGCGAAATGAGTAGTTCATCACATCCATTGTCACGGCTTGAGTCGGACATTTTTCTGCACATAGCCCGCAACGAATGCAAAGGTCTTCATCTTTAAGCATGGCCGTTCCCATCTGAGCCAAGTCCTCATCAGTCATAGAGGCCGAATCAACTCCATAGAAGTTATCGACGGCCGCACGCAAATTTCCTTCTCCTAGATCCAAATTGAGCTTGCTGATGGGAACCTGCTTAAGGCAATTGCATGGGCAAACATCGACGCAGCCATTGCACTTAATGCATAAAGTACCGTCAAAAACAGGGGAAATATGGCATTGCAAACAACGGTTGGCCTGCTCGTGGGCCTCTTCGTCCGTGTAATTATTCTCCACCATGTTGAGGTTTTTCACGCGCACGTCCGGCGGCTGCATAGACGGCAAAGCCCATTTGGTGCGCAAATAAGTCTTATCCCGCATAGGAGGGATTTCAGTAAATTCTGCCGAAAATTCCTGATAGGGTTTGGTTCCTCTCAGGTCACTATCGATCGAACGGGCCGCTTCTTGGCCATGGCGAATAGCCGTTATAAACAGCGCCGGTCCAAAAGCCGCATCGCCACCCGCGTAAACGCCTTTGACAGAAGTACGTCCCGATTCTCTTTCGGTTTTAATGACCCCTCGCTCTATTTTCAATTCATCTTTTTTATCCCATCCGTCAAATACGCTTAAGTCCATGGCCTGTCCGATTGCCAAGGCAATGGTATCGCAAGGAATAACGTATTGGCTATCGGGGACATATTTGGGCGCAAATCGTCCCGTATGGTCGAAAAGGGAATAAATGGGCTGCACCCGCAATCCACTCACACGTCCTTGTGCATCGCGCTCGACAGCAATCGGACCGACACGGTTGATGATTTTGATGCCCTCTTCTAGGCCATCCTCAATTTCGAACTCATCAGCAGTCTGCTCGTCGCGCGATTCCAAGCAAACCATGGTCACGGTCTTAGCGCCGTTTCTGACAGAAGTGCGCGCAACGTCGAAGGCAACGTTTCCTCCTCCCACAACCACCATGTGCTCGCCAATTTTCCAAGGCTCGTCTGCGCAGCGCACGCGCAAATACTCAATTCCTCGAATGATATCCGGCTCGTCCGCTCCAGGAATGGGAAGATCGCGGGACTTCCATAAGCCAACGCCGATGAAAACGGCATTGTATGTCTGCATCAGCTCGGTCATTGTAATATCGCGGCCGACTTTCATGTCGTAGTAAATTTTAGCGCCCAAATGTTCAATGGCATAGCATTCATTGATGGCAATTTCATTCTTAAGGCGGTAGGTAGGCACGCCATAGACCAGCATGCCACCCGGCATGCGCATCATTTCGTAAACATCGACGGCATAGCCCAAACGCAGCAAGTCATGCGCGCAAGTCAAAGACGCCACTCCAGCTCCAATGCAAGCGACGCGCAGTCCATTCGGCTGTGGATGGGTCGACCCGCGCGCATAGCTGAATTCAAGCGATTTGATGTGGGCTTCTTTGTCTAAGCCAAACCACTCATCCAAATAGCGCTTCTGCGCACGGATAGTCAGCGTTTTGTCCACGCGGTCGCGACGGCACGTCACCTCGCAAGGAGCGCCGCAAATCATGCCGCAGATGGACGCGAAGGGATTGGGGCCGCGCGCAATTTTATAGCCTTCCAATAAATTGCCGGCATGCAAGGCCAACATATAGCCGCGGCCGTCTGTTTTAACAGGACATCCATCCCGGCAATCAATCTGACGGATAAAATAATCGAGATCAGGCACTGTGACGTCATACAACTCCTTGTATGCCTGAATGATTTTTGTCTCTTGTTCGTCCGTCATGCGCCTTATCTCCCGCTCGCTGCCCTGTCCAAGTCAAATGGATAAGTAAGATAAATCCATCAAAAGCCCTATCCAAATTAAAACTTGTTTTTGTTAGCAATCTAGCAAACTAATTTGTTTTTGAAAAAGATTTTATGATTCTTTTCTACAAGAAATCCAATGCATTTATTGAGGAGACAAGTTGATTATATATATCTTTTTTTTTAACTTTACCTTAAGCCATGCATCCACTTTCGCATGGCAATATCTAAAATTCACCTTTATTTTGGATTGATTTGCCTGGAATTTAGCGTGCAAGCCAAGGCAGAACTGTCTCATTAATAAAAACTGCAAAAGGCAATTTAAATTAAAGATTGCAAATCCTTAAATTCCAAATCAATCATTCCAAAGTTCGGGTTAACTAAGGAGGATAAATTAAGATGGCAACTTTAGATCCAACATCTTCTGCCTCTAAACCTGAGACAATCATAGAAATAAGACCGGAGCCGCACAGAAGGAACAATTCCCTTTCCGGGCAAGACTTGACCGTTCGGGATGTGGCCAGGCATTCGATCAATGCAACAAGCGAAGAGCCTTCAAGACACGGGGTATTAAAATCTGCGGTTAGCTTTTTAAAGGCTGTAACCCCCTCTTCTACAACGACGACTGTCATAGGATTTGTGGCGACAGGCGTCATATGGGCGGCTGGACAAGGTTGTTTATCGGCAGGCCAGCAAATGAACAATCCTATTCTCTATGCAGTTGGGACAGGCTTAACAGATCTTGGCCTATTTATTGTAACGGGAGGCAGCGCTGTAGTGGGAGGCACGATCGCAGGCTCGGTCATCAAACAGGCAATTAAGGAGGAAATTGTTCCTTTGCTTAATGCGCAACAGGAGGCAAGGCTTCCGGTTTGAGTGCCTAAGGAATAAGGATGGCTTGCTTGAACACCAAAAAGCCTCAGAAGGTTTCTTAACACTCATAATCGCCTATATTTGAATTTATTTCCTTTTAAGGGAAAATAACTCGAATCTAAGTCATTAGCGATTTTAGGATGGTTTCTTAGGCTTTTTGGTTTTTGAGGGCATTTACGCTTCGCGAGCTAAATACAGGGACTCGGTTCCCACTTGCAATTGACCAAAGCGAATAGGGTGCTCCACCAATTGAGAGGGATTGACAACCCACTTATTTTCGCGATTTACCTCTTTTTCAATAATTTCAATTAAATGCGGATCTGTCGGATGATTTTGCACACTGACAGAGTGGGTAGCATAGGCTCTGCCAAAGAGGAGGTCTTCTTCAGGATTTTCGCTAAAACGCACGATTTTGCCGTTAAGAGTGATGTAATCGCATTTATAAGCTTCCATTCTTGTTACTAAATTGATCATTCTTTTGCATCTTATTCCTGCAATTCCTTCACGCGTGCGATCATAAAGAGGCGTTCCATCCATAAAATGATGCACTTTTTCGGCAACAAAAAGGGCCGGATGGGTTTGATCCAAATTATTGGCAAGATTCAGGATTGCAAGCTTGTACTCTAACCGTCGGTTATAAGCGGCATACAAATAGCGACATAAAAAATCTACTATTTTTTCAAATGCATTAAGCGCCATATGATTGATTTTTTTATCAATCAAGCGTTCAAAAAAAGGACGCAATGGCTCTACAACAGAGATAGCCATAATCGGCTCGGGAGAGCAACCACTTTGAATTGGATGAACCATAAAACCTCAACGCTATTAACCTGAGTGTAGAGTTTTTTTGCCCTTTGGACTGACGTGAAAGCTTTTGCCATTTGTTCATTTCCGCGGCTTTGGTTCAATCGAAAGGGCAAAAAAATTCCACACTCAGGTTATTTATTATTACTTATTTGTCTTCAAAAGAATTAACAGATAAATTTAAAGATCAAATAAAGGGTAATCATTTTACTAAGGGAAACGTTTATGTCCTCCTCCTTACAAGAACTCGTCAATCTATTGAATGAAATTGGCATGCTCGCCCATGTTCCCCGTTCCGGCTTTGCCTTCTTAGGATCGGGAGAGCAATCTGTTGCTGAGCACAGCTTTCGGGTTGCCCTTATCGCTTATGCGCTGGCTCATCTGTCTTCCGAGCCGGTCGATCGCTACAAACTCATCATGTTATGCCTAGTCCACGATTTGCCGGAATCACGCATTGGCGATCTCAATTACGTTCAAAAGAAATACGTCACAGCCCATTTAAACAAAGCCTTAGAAGATTTAAGCAAGGGATCCGACCTGGGCCCTGAAATTGTCAGTTGGATCGAGGATTATGAGCAAGAAGAAAGCCTTGAAGCGCGCCTGGCCCATGACGCCGATCAGATTGAGCTTTTACTTGTCCTCAAGCGAGAGCAAGAATTGGGAAATGCCCGTGCGCATGACTGGTTTCAAAATGGCCTTAAGCGCATTAAGACGAAGGAGGGAAAACAGCTGGCAGAGGCCATTCAAGAAACAGCTTCGGACCATTGGTGGATGGGCGATCGCGAGGACCCACATTGGATTGATGGCGGTAAAGGAAAAAAGCCTTCTTCCTAGAAGCTGTCCAAAAACCCATAATAACCTATATCACGCCGACTTCTAGAGACAACTCGGATTCAAGCTATTAACCGTTTTAAAGCAGTCTTTTAATCAACTTCTTTCCTATGAAGGCAGACCTAGTTCTGCTTGGAAACGCCTTTCTAAAGAAGGATGAATTTGCAGCGCTTGCTTAAAGGCCGCATATTTTTTTAGCGCTTGCTCGGAATCAATATCTTTTGAACGTCTAATGGCGCGAATGAGTAAATTTTTAGGCGTATGCTCAAGATCGATAAATTCCATTACCTGGGTATGATAGCCCAAGGCCTCTAATAATTGAGACCGGGCTGCATCTGTTGCCAAAGCAGCAAAACGCTCTTTTAAGATGCCATGGTCGAGCAGAGGGGCCAAATCCGGATTGCGCACTTGTTTAAATAACTCATGTTGGCAACATGGCACGCACAAAATTGCCTGGGCCTGCCAGCGGATGGCTTTTTCCAAAGCTGCATCTGTTGCCGTATCGCATGCATGCAAAGAGACGACTAAATCGACAGGCTGCGCCGTTTCATAGCGGTTGATATCGCCTAAAAGAAATTGCAGGTCTTCATACCCCAGCTCTTCGGCCAATTGCTGGCAGTGCTGGATGACGTCTTGCTTTAAATCCAGGCCGATCACATTCACTTGCCGCTTCTGACTAAATTTCAAATAGTGATAGAGGGCAAAAGTCAAATAAGCCTTGCCGCAACCGAAATCAATGATATGCAAAGGGCGGTCTTGCGCTAAATGAGGCAGCACATCATCAATCATTTCAACAAAACGATTGATCTGACGGAATTTATCCATCTTCTGTGCCAATACCTTCCCTTGCGCATTCATGATGCCCAAGCTAACCAAAAAAGGAATCGGCATGCCTTCTGGAAGCAAATATTGCTTAGCTCGGTTATGAGTCAGTGAAAGAGAGTTGCCGGATTTGGAAGGGGGTTTTTGCAAGATCGTTGCCTGGTGCTTCTTGTTGATGAGAATATGGTAATCAGCCTCGGACGTATAAAAAATGCCTTGTTTAAAATGCGCAAACTGCTCTTTGAGAGCGCTCGCGCATTCTTGAGCGGACAGGTTGTAATGAAGGGCTTTCTGCCCGCGCATTTCTGTCGCCTGATAGCAAAGCTGGCCCTGGATCAACAAAGGGCGCAGCGTTAATTTTTGGCTTTCTTGCTTTTTTCTAGGCGAGCTTAAAACAGCTAAAATTAAACACCGCTCTTCAAAAATTCTTTTTAAAATGGAGTCCAAGCTTTCTTTCTGCATGGGCCTCAAGATAGAAAAGAAGAATTGACGAGGCCGGCTTTTTTCCAATCTTCAGCGAACTGCTGCACGCCTTGAGAGGTAAGTGCGTCGTCCTCTATCATTTTTTCAAAAATCTCTTCCTTAAGCGTCACTCCGTAAATCCCTGCTTCTGCGCATTTGATCACTTGCTCGGCACTGCTAAGAGAAGCGCCCAATACCTTGGTTTGCAGGCGGTAATTGTGAAAAATATGCAGGATGCAAGCTAACACTTTCCAAGGATCTTCGCCCGCTTTTTCGATGCGGTTGATATAAGGGGCGACGTAATTGGCTCCTGCCAGGGCGGCCATCAAGGCTTGGCGTGGATGAAAGACGACTGTAGCCATAGTAGGAATGCCTTGCCTAGCTAATAAGTGGATGGCTTCCAGCCCGTTTTTTGTGACGGGAACTTTGACGATAAGGCGGTTGGAAAAATCATATAAGGTCTGCCCTTGTTGGACCATTTCAGTTGTACTTTCAGCAACGACCTGGGCTGCCACAGGCCCTTCCTGATAGTGAAGCAAGTCTTCCAAAATATCTTCCATATTGCGCTTGGCGTAGGCTATGATAGCCGGATTGGTCGTTACTCCTGATAGCAAACCAAAGCGCACCGCTTTTTGTAGTGTTTTAATATTCGCCGAATCAAGCCAGATATCCATTTTTTTTCCTTTTCAATAAGTTAGAAAGCGCCTCAACATGAAGGGATATACCAAGCAACTAGCCGGGATAGAGTTTATTGAGAACGCATTTTTTTCAAAATAAGCCTAATTCCCAAATAACAGACCACAATAACGACCAAACCAATAAAAGCTTCGTCCATGTCTATCTCGATATGCTCAAAAAGAAGAGAGATCCAGGTTGGCCCTAAAAAATATCCAATGGAAAGAAAGGTGGAGGCCCAAAAAATAGCACCCGTATAGGCATATAAGGCAAAGTGTTTAAAGCTCAACTCTGCCATGCCGGCAGAAAAGCCTGTAAAATGGCGCACTCCCGGAATAAAATAGCCAATAAATAGGGTCCACTTGCCAAAACGCTCAAACCACCTTTCGGCTTTTTGAAGATGAAGCTCTGTTAATCCAAAAAAATTTCCATAACGCTGAATAAGGTAATGACCAAGCGTTCGGCCCAATAGATAGCTGATGCTAATGCCGCATAAACTACCTGCATAAGCAGCAATAACGGTTGCAGGAATATTCAAATATCCCTTGCTCATAGCAGTGCCTGCTAGGACCATGAGGGTCTCTTCAGGAACGGGAAGAGCAACAATGCCAATGGTAAGCAAAACAAATAGGGTAATGCTGCCATATTGAACCAACCAAAGAGACAGGGTTTCATGATCGGGTAAATAATCCATTTAATCTGTATGCTCTTATTAATCGTGCTTATTCCAAATAATTTCAGCTTTTTATTTTAATGAGTTGTGTTCATAATTTTCAAAATAAAAGAATAAAAACTACGTTGTAGACGGACGTTTTTGATAGTAATCAATAAATTGTTCTACAATTTTCTCAAATTGCCTGACATAGTGCTGGGTATTCATCCTTTTTTCATATTGTTCAATGGCATGTTTCGACCATTTCTCATACATTGCTTTATCTTGAATGAGTTGGCAGGCTAAGTTAATATAATCTTCTATTTTTCCTGAACGAACGACGTAGTCAATTCCAAAATAAGTTGCTGCATAACGCGCCTGTTGAGGGCCTTTTTCATCGTACATGGAGACGACGGGGCATCCGGCTGCCATGGCATCTAAAATTCCCAGCCCGCTTCCAAAAGGAAATTCATTTAAATATAAGTTCATAGATCTTGCATACTGGCTGGGATTTCGGCACTGCCCTAAAAAGATCACCCGGTCGTTCACGTTATATTCGGCAAATATTTTCCGCCAGACGCTTTCTTTACGAACTTCTCCGATCGGTGCATAAACGGCTTCTGGGCAGCGTTTGAGAATTTCACCGATGGCATGGCACATCTCCGGCGTTAAGCGATTATCCAAGTGATTAGAAATAGTTGTCATGATAAAACTGTCTTTCGGCAGTCTTACAATCTCTCTTGGAAAAGGAAGCTCTTCCCAGTCTTGCCGGATATCAATTGAAAAAGGCAGAACGCAGCTTTCCATCCCTTGCCTGCGAAAAGCGTCATGATTCTGATTATAGGCTTCCTCCGTGCTCAAAATGATCAAATCAAAGCAAGGATAGGAAGGAAGCGTTCCATGATCAAATAAAATACGGATAGGAATATCTGTTGAAGAAGCAACGACGCTGTTAATTTCATCCGGACCATGAAAAACGGCAATGTCGATTTGATGCTGTTCAAGTTGGGATTGAAGTTGGTCCGCGGCCATTTCATAAGTCGAAGACTCGGGATCAATCCAGACGGAGACGAGCGAGGATTTAAGCAAATTGATCGTCAGCTGGCCCCTATGCCATGAGGAAGGGGAAATATAAGGCGCAATCGGATAGGATAGCAAATGATCGCTGATGCGCTCCGAGCTAAAAACAAACAGGTCGAACCACTCGTTGTCAGCAAATGTGCAAAGCGTTCTTAGAAGCTTTGTCGGGGCATGGCCTCCATCGACGATTTGCGGGACAATATGGGCCAGGCGTATCTTGGTTTTAGGAGCGAATGCTCTGGCGATCCTTTTTTGATTGTTTTCTTGGATAATATCCCGCATATAATCCACAGGCAAGGGGCCTAGATCGGCCAGATCAGGAGCCGGGCCTTTATGGGGGTCATACCATTTTAAAAAACCTTGTTCGATGCTAACGGCCATTGCCCGGCTTTTCCCATATCGTTGCGCTTCAATAGAGGAAAGCATTCGTTTTGCCACTTGAAAGAGCCAATTTCCGCTGGGCGTATCTACTTCTAGTTCTTTTTTCGACTGTGTCAAACAACTTGTCAGGGCTTGCATGAATGCCGGCAGCGCGGCTTCTAAAAGAGGAGAAGAAATCATAAAAATCGGCTGCAGCGTTTTGGGAACGTCCCAACGAAGATGCTGACCGTTAAATTGTTCGTTGGGATACAATTCCATGATATACAGGTGGACATGCGGCTCTACCAATAGCGCTTGCAAATCAGTAAATTGCAGCATATGAGAAAAATGCGCAAAGGTCTGAAAGACCAAAATGCACGCCTTTTGACAATAAGGCTGCAGAAAAGCGCGATAGTCCACTCCTTCTAAAGGCTCCAAAAAAATAAGGGGAACCTCTCCTGCTTGTATTTGAATAGGTTGAAGGGGAAGAGCATAGCTAAAAACATGCCAAGGCTGTCTATAAATCCAATATTCTTCTTCTATCAATTTGCCAAAATCAGGCTTTCTCTGCTGCAGCTGTTCCCGTCCTTTCTTTATCTGCCATTTTTTTTCAAATAAAGGCCGATACAAAGGGGGAAGCGGATCTAGAAATCCCTCTTTATTCTCTATTTGTTCTGCTGTTTGATGATTGAAGGCTATAAAGAATTCTTTTAGAGAGTCGGGCGCCTCTAAGTCTTTAAGAACATCCAAGGGGGCAAGATGGCAAGAAAAGAGGACATATTCTTGTTTAATAACGTTCAAAAATTCATTTAACAAAATTTTTAAATGGGACGATTCCTCGCATATGGCTTCCAAGACTAGGCAAGTATGCTTAAATTCCAAGCCGCCTTTAAAGACACAAGCATCCGCATAATTGGCAAAGCGGGAGAAAATTTTCTTCTCTTTAGAATACAGGGCATCATACGCAATAAAAGGATGCGAAATGATTGTGCGCAGGGCTTCCGTCCATTGTCCTCTTTCGTAGAGGTCGATAAAGGCATCGAAGACATCTATTTCTTTTTCTTTCATGCGCTTATTTATTCCTTTTTTAGAACGTGTAGTCAATTCGACATGGGCCCGGATTCGGGGTTATTTTTTCCCTATAACCTGAGTTTAGACTTTTTTTACCCTTTAGACTGAATCAAAGCTGCGGAGACGAACAAATGGCAAAGTAGTCCCTATTAAAAAATAGGGACCCTCTTGTCATTTTCATCTGCAAGAGCTTTCCCATCGCTCCAAAGGGCAAAAAAAACTCCACACTCAGGTCTATGAGAAGAATTCGAATATAGGTTCCTTAGCTAAGCAAGCTTTGTCACAACGACAATAAAAAATTTAAGTAATAAGGACAATAAGATGCCATCTTAATAAAAAATTATTTATTAATAAAGAAGACGTCATTTTATTAAGAAACAATCGCCGACTCGCTAATTGTCTCTCTTCAAAATTATTTTCCCCCGTTAGGGAAAAGAACTCAAATCTAGGCCATTAGCCGTTTTAAGAAATCTTTTAAAACAGAGGCTATTTAAATTGGGTGAAGCATGGTCAAGCAGGCTTTGATTGAATTTACCTCCCGCGGCATTTATTGTCCTAAAGGCCGCTTTTATATTGATCCTTGGAAGCCTGTCAATAAGGCCGTCATTACGCATGCGCATGCAGACCACGCTTATGGAGGCTGCCGCCACTATTTGGCTCAAAAAGACAGCCTTCCCCTTCTAAAATACCGTTTGGGATTAACTGATAGGCAGTGCTATGGGATTGATTATGGAGAGCGCCTTCTCATCAATGGCGTCAAAGTCTCCTTGCATCCGGCGGGACATATTATCGGGTCTGCACAAATTCGCTTAGAAGCGCAAGGAGAAGTATGGGTGGTGTCCGGAGATTATAAGCTTGAAAATGATGGCCTCGCTCCTTCTTTTGAGCCCGTTCCTTGCGATGTCTTCATTACAGAATCCACCTTTGGCCTTCCTTGCTTTCAATGGGAGCCGCAAAAAGCGGTCTTTGAAGAAATCAATGCCTGGTGTCGCTTCAATCGCCAGCAGGGCATCACCTCTATTTTACTTGGATATGCGCTGGGAAAAGCGCAGCGGCTATTGAACGGATTGGATCCCTCTATTGGTCCCCTTTATGCCCATGGAGCAGTTTGGAATATGACAGAGATTATTCGTCAGCAAAGTCCTCTTGCCTTTCCGCCCCTTCAAAAAGTAACGGTTGAAATCCCCAAACAAGCGCTTTTAGGTGGAATAGTGCTTGCCCCTCCTTCCGTTGCGCAAAGCGCATGGATCAACCGCTTTCATCCTTGCCGTACCGGCTATGTATCCGGCTGGATGAGCCTGCGCGGCATTCGTCGCCGAAGAGGAGCAGACCGCGGCTTTGCGCTCTCCGATCATGCCGACTGGCCTGCCCTACAGCAGGCCATCCAAGCCACAGGTGCAAAGCGCATTATCGTGACCCATGGCTTTACCTCTGCTTTTGCCCGCTGGCTGACCGAGCAAGGATATGAGGCGCAAGAAGCGTTTACCATTTATGGAGAAGGAGAGGGCGACCAAGAGGATTGATATGAATGACTTTGTAGAGCTATTTTTAAGGTTAGATCAGACAAATAAAACGCTGGACAAACTTCAGGCCTTAGAAGATTTCCTGCGCCAAGCTGCTCCGTTGGACCGCATATGGATGATTGCCCTTTTTACCGGAAGGCAGCCTAAGCGGACAGTCAGCAGCCGTTATTTAAAGGAATGGGTTCTGGAGAGCACTCATTTGCCCGAATGGCTTTTTGAGGAAACCTATCACGTCATTGGAGACTTGGCAGAGACAATCGCCTTGCTTCTTCCGCCTCCTGCACAAGCAATCCCAAGCTCTTTATCTCAATGGATGCAAAGAATTGAAAGCCTGGCGCAGCAAACGCTTCTCGAGAAGAAAGCCTCTATTTTGGAGTTGTGGAACCAATCGCATGCCAAAGAAAGGCTCGTCTTCAATAAGATCCTCGTTGGAGGATTCCGTTTAGGCGTTTCCCAAAATCTTCTTGTCCGCGCCCTGTCTCAGGTCACGGGCATTGAAAGCAATGTAATTGCCCACCGTCTCATGGGCGAATGGAAGCCGACAGACATTAATCCCGATTTTCTAACTGTCCAAAGCGAAGAGCAAGCGCATTTAACGCGTCCTTATCCTTTCTGCTTAGCTTATCCTCTTGATAAGGAGCTAGAGAAATTGGGCCCTGCCTCCGATTGGTCGGCCGAGTGGAAGTGGGATGGAATCCGCGGACAGCTTGTCCATCGGCAAAATTTTTTAACCATTTGGTCGCGCGGAGAAGAAATAGTCAACGACCGCTTTCCCGAGCTCATGAATTTAAAAGATTTCTTGCCTGACGGCTGCGTCCTGGATGGGGAAATTTTGGCCATCCAAAACGGCTCTCTCCTTCCCTTTCAAATCCTGCAGCAGCGCATCGGACGCAAAAAAATTACCCCTGCGATCTTGAAGCAAATTCCCGTCATTTTTCTAGCATACGACCTGCTGGAATGGAAAGGCGAGGACTGGCGGGCGTATCCTTTTCAGCGCCGCCGTCAGCAGCTGGAACAGCTATTCCAACAACTACCCGCTCAACCCTTTTTAGGCCTCTCTCCCTTGCTTGCCCACCAAAGCTGGGATGAGATTCGAGAAAAAAGGCAAGAGTCGCGCGCGCATATGGCTGAAGGGATCATGTTAAAAAAGAGAGATTCGCCTTATCATGTCGGACGCAAAAAAGGAGATTGGTGGAAGTGGAAAATTGAATCTTTTACCGTTGACGGCGTCCTGCTGTATGCCCAAAAGGGTCATGGATGGCGTGCAAATGTGTATTCGGACTATACCTTTGCCGTTTGGGATCAAGATCAGCTTATTCCCTTTGCCAAAGCTTACTCGGGGCTGACGAAAAAAGAGCTAGCCGAAGTCGATCGCTTTATCAAAACGCATACTTTAGAAAAATTCGGTCCCGTTCGCTCAGTCAAGCCCGCACTTGTTTTTGAAATCGCCTTTGAAGCGATCCAACCCTCCAAGCGCCATAAATCAGGCGTGGCTGTGCGCTTTCCCCGCATTCAACGCTGGCGCCGGGACAAGAAGCCCGAAGATGCCGATACGCTTGAGACCTTGAAAGCCCTGCTTTCCATCCCGAAATAAAGGCTCTCATTCAAAGTTTATAAGAGTTCCTTTCTCCTGTAGACGAAAGCGCTAAAAAACTGTCATAAACCACTCATAACCTGAGTTTGGATTTTTTTGCTTTTGAGACCGAGTTGAAAATGGTCTCAAATGAAAAAGGACAAGCCGGTCAATATTTTTTAATATAGACCGGCTTGTCCCTTGTTCGCATTAGAAGTTATGCGCAGTCGAAAGGCAAAACTCCAAATTCAGGTGTATCGGCTAAATAAGCCCTTCTATTACGGATTAAGCCAATTCAGGGATCACTCTTTGGAATAGATCCTTATCATTATATTCAAGCTTCTTATTGTTCTCTTTTTGCAAGCGTGCCAATCTAGATTTTTCAGCCTCTCCTTGATTAGAGATTGCTGCAGCCAGTTTAGCTCGTTGTTCAAAGAATTTTGCTCCCGCTTTTTCTTTTCCAGCCAATTTAGCCTTGCGGTTTCTCAGCTCAACGTTCCATTTATGAATAGAGGATTTCTTTTGACGCAATGTCCATTCGAACTTGTCAGCAGGCACTTCTCCATCTTTTACTTTTAACAGACTTAATTGACGCTCATTTTCCTCGATCTTATTTAAAGCCCACTCTTTGTTCTCCAATACGTCTTTTCTCACTTGATCGATAGATTGAAAAGCAGCCGATCTTTTTTGCCCTTTAACAGGACGATCATCTTTAAACTCTTGGCTTTTCATTCTTTTATCATATTCAGCATCAGAGAAGAAGCTATACTCTTCGAAGCCCTCTTTCGTTGGCTTATACAACTTTGTTTCCGGGATTAAATCACCGAGCTCATGATCCATCTTAATTTTTTGATAATTAGCCTCAATTCCTTCTAACTGGCTTTCATAACCATCTATATCTTTACCAAGCTTAGTATTTTCGGATTGTAAATCCGTCATTTTCTTGGTTTTAGCATCCACTCTTGTGATAACCACATTCATTGCTTTTAGATAAGCTTCAATCTCTTCAACTTGCTTCTTAATTGCTTCAAAATCAAGCGTTTTCCAATCTGTTCCAGAAAAATTCGGAGGAAGAGGCTCTCCTTCAAAAGGCTTAGGCTCTTCTTTTGGCATTAAATGAGGCAAAGGAAAGCTATTTGTTGTCGTTGAAGGAGGAAGGGGAATCGAATGAATCGGTTGCGGAATAGGATTGCCAATAGGAGGAGAAGGCGGATTTGGAATGAAAGGAAGGGGAGGAGTAGGAATAGATGTCACATGATTGGTCGTTGGGATAGGCGTTAAAGTCTCAGGACTTGGCGTTTTTATCGGCGTTTCTTCGGATTCCTTCCCTTCTAAGGCAAGCCTATCCTTACTTTCAATGACGTTGCCAACAAATTTCATGAGAGCATGTAAATATTCACCTTTCTCTATTTTGCGCTGTCTTTCCGTCCACGACCAACTGAATAAAGTACGGAAAAAGCTCCAAATCCCTGTCGTACTCGCTTTAATTTCCGTTACCCTATCATTTAAGCAAGATTTCAATTCATTGAGCTCTCTAAAGGATTGTTCATTTTTTGTTAAAGCAATCTTATGATTGTTAATAAAATCAGCAACGCGCAAATAAACAACATTTCCCTTTTCACATTTTGTCTTGCTCTTAGGACCAAGCAGCGTAAATTCTCCTGCCGCATTTCGATTAGCTTTGTAACCCATATCAATTCCATTTACAAAACCTTCCGTAACTAGGTGGAATTGACTATATGCTCCATTAGATGAATAAGGATTCATTTATTACACCTCTTTTATTTTTTAATTAAATTAATAAAATTTAAATCAATTATATCAAACTATTTGTTTATTTTAAAATAATATTTTTTAAAGATTTATTTAATTTTTATTGTAAACAATATTTAAAAAACAAAAATCTATAAATTAGTAAATCAAACTTATAAAATTGGCAAAAAAAAACCATGCTCCTATTTTTCAATAGGAGCATGGTTTAGTTGATTTTGATAGGAATCAAAAAGGATAACGCTTATTCGCTTGGAATCTCTATTTTAAGCAATGCATCCTCAAGCTTACTAAAAAGAATTCCTAAATCGTTCTTGGCCTTTATTTGTTCGGAAGAGAGACCGGCCTCTCCAGCCGATTGAGGAGCAAATTTAAATTCCTTGACTTCTTTGCCAGCCAATTTATCTTGACGTCTTTTTAGAGCCAGATTCCATTTACGCATAACCTCTTTTTTTGCTGTCAAGCTCTTCGCAAGATCTGCACCAGAAATCTCGCCGTCCTGTTTTTTTAACTCGGCAACTTCGGGCTCTAGCCTCCTTATATTATCTTGGCAGCTCTTTAACTCGTTCTCTACTTCTTTGAATTTTTTTTCAAAAGCTTTAAGAACGTCGGATCTTTTTTGTCCTTTAAGAGGACGTTCATTTTTAGGACCTTGCATTTTCTCATTAAAAACCGTATCCGAATAAAAGAGGACCTCAAGGCTATTTTTAGAATCGATATTCACCATCATTTTTGTTTCTGGCGCTCCGCTCTCTTCGTCCGCTTTAAGCCTGCCATACGTTTTAGTAATTTTTTCTAGCTTGCTTTCCGCGATTTCTACGTTCTTTCTATTGATTTCTAAGTCTTGTTCTTTTGTTGCCAGATCTTTAATTTTCTTTTCAACTCTACCTAAGACCCCCGTTAAATTGCCGATAAATTCTTGGATTTCTTTAACCTCTTGTTGAATAACCTCATCGGATTCGTTTGCTAAATCTTTAGGAGATTTATTAACGTCAATGCCTTTTGGAGGTGCTTTTTCTCCCTCAAACAATTTAGGCTTAAGTGGAGCGCCCATGACGGGAGGAGGGGGAATGTTACCTGGAAAAGGAGGCGGAATGCCCACCTTAACAGTTGTGGGTTCCGTCTCTATTGTAGGTTTTTTCTCTATAGATTCCTTCTCAATAGACGTTTGCTCCAAAGGAGCTTCTAGTTTCTCCTTCTGAGTTTTTGGGGGAAGAGGAAGATCCGAGAGCTGCTCAGTAGGAAATGGCTCTGTAGAAGAAGGCTGCTTCTTAATACCCGAAAAAAGAGGCGGTTTATTTGGTGATTTTTCTTCTTCTGTCTGCGCTGCTCGCTCTTCTCCAATCGATGCCACCTCTTCTTCTAGACCTTCTGGGGTTTTTATTTGTGCCGATTGAGATTTTTTTTCTTCTACAATTTGTTTTACAAAATCGCGCAGTGTTTCTAAGTACTGTTTTTGTTGGAGTTTTTGAGCTTTAGCTTCAGGATTAAAAAGATAGCGGAAGAAAGCTAGAAAACCGGTTGTATTTTTCTCAATTTTTTCGATATTTTTCTCCACCAATTGTTCTAGTTGCTCCAATTCACCTTTATTTTCTTTGATTAATTTATCTTTATTATCATTAATAAAGTTGGCTACCCTAAAATAAATAATTTCGCCTGATTCCAGACTCTTTCCCTTTCTATCGCCGACTTGCTCAAAGACTCGTTGACCATCGCTGCCTTTATTCACACCTAAATTTTTAACTTCTTGACCTTCTTTAAAGGCCTGGTTGATAATGTTCAACTGAGAAGCCGGATTTGGACCAGAAGATGATACACTACCCATAGCCACCTCTTTAACGTAAAATCTTAGTTATATTTTAATATAGTTTTAATATTATTTTATTAATAAACTCTTGTTTAATTAAATAATCTAATAACTTTTAAATTATATTATAATTAAAATTTATTAAGTTTTCATTAATTTCAGCTTTAAATAAATTAAATTCTAAAATCTTATCCTTTATAGAAGATTTAAAACGCCTATCAAAATCATTTGAACAAAAGCATTCGACTCTGGATGGAAAGGTTGAATACTCTCAAAAAGCTGAGCAAAAATCTGAGTTTAAAATGCCTTTAATGAGCATTTTTTATGCCAGTTCTTGAGAGCGTTTAAAGAAACGGAAAGGCCAAGGAAATGAAGCGTAGAGAGTGGATTAAAGTCCCTTATAACCCATATTTTGAGATTATTTTCTCCCTAAAGCTATAAATTAAGGGAAAAGCACTCGAATCTAGGTCATTAGCAGTTTTAAGCCTAAAGGGATTTTTTAGCTTGATCTTGCAAGCTAAAAATTTCCACATCTACTCCCGGGGAAAATAGCACGTGATCAGGCGGGCGCTGAGGATTGTCAAATCCATTGATGTCAAATAATTGACTATTCCACTTAGAAACTTTAGCTCGGCTCAAGGGATAAGGAACGTGATGAATGCGCCCCTTTGTTAGGCGGTCCCCTTTATCGGCAAATAGGATATAGCGCTCGGTTAAGAAAAATTCCAAGGAACCGGGTTCCGCTAAAAAAAGAGGTCCTTCGCCTTTATAGACAAATTCGATTGGCGTTCCCAGCGGTTCGCATTGGTAATGAATGACCTGCTGGGGATCAATAGACATTTCAATCGTCGTATAGCGATAGGGTAAATACATGAACTGGCGAGCCATTTGCACAACTAATTGTTGGTTGGCATCCAAAGAATAAAACCAAACCCCGGGGACACCTGCCTCGTCATAAACATAGGTTCGACAGTTGAGCTCAAAGAAATTGGACATGCCAGGAAGAGGAGGAAAAAGCTTGGGTTTGACGCCTTCCAAAGAAAAAGGCGTCATGCCGATATAGGCCTTACCTTCAAATGTATCTACAAAAAGGCCTTGAGGAAGCGTTTTTTGGATGGCCTTGGCATCATATTCCCAATGCAGAAAGAGAAGATCGCGCCATTTTTGATCCATGACAGGTGTAAGATTCTGAGGATACTCGCGCACGGCCAGACGGGCAGATAAGGTGGGGTGGGCCATAATACACTCTCTATTAAATTAATATAAAATGCGAAAATCTTCGTGTGGCTGCTCAATGGGAAAATATTGAAGCGTTGCTTCTTCAATTTGATTAGACCCCATTTCCTCTTTTAATCGATTTATAAGATTTTCTAAGGTTTGCTTGGAGCCTTGCGCGTAAATTTCGACAGTGCCGTCCGATAAATTGCGCACCGTTCCTTTGAGTCCCAATCCGAGGGCATGATAGCGTGTTAACGCTCGAAATCCCACTCCTTGAACATTCCCCTTAACAATTGCGCGCATTTCGTAAATTTCCTGGGAAGAATGCTCCATGACTCTCTCTCCTTCAGCTTTATAAGGGACTGAATTCAAAATTGGTTTTTCTGTTATGTAGCATAAAGCGCTAGTTATGCACAACAGTCGACTTCCCGTTCATCAACGTCTTCTTCTATTCCTTCTCCTAAAGGGAAATTTAAAATGAGGTCTTTGATGACGCTCAATTCGCTAGCTTTGCTGATCAGCTCGCGAAATTGCCTGGTTCCCGAAGACTTCTTCAAATACCAGCAACCTACGCGGCGCATATCAACAGAAACCCGATGGTCGTTATGATAGCGCTGCGTCCACAAGAAATGTTCGAACAACGCTTGGCGGCAATCTTCAAGCGTCCGGGGAAGAGCCGGCAGACCTTCTAAATAATGTAAAATGTCTTGCACAATCCAAGGCTGACCCATCGTTCCGCGTGCCACTAAAACGGCATCGCAGCCTGTTTCCGCAAACATTTTAGCCGCCGATGGCCCATCCAAAATATCGCCGTTGCCAATGACTTTAATTGTTGTGGCCGCCTGCTTTCCTTGCTTGATATAGTCCCAATTGGCAGGCCCCCTATAGCCTTGCTGACGTGTCCGTCCGTGAATGCAGATGGCCTTTGCTCCCGCTTGTTCGGCAATTTTGACAATTTCTGCCACCTGAACCTGCTTTTCATCCCATCCAGCTCGAATTTTAACCGTGACCGGAATCTTAACGGCGGCCACCATATTGGCAAGCACATCGCCAATCAAATGCGGGGTTTTCAGCATGCCAGATCCGCTTCCATCTTTTGTAACTTTATCAACCGGACATCCGCAATTTAAATCGACAACGTCAAACCCCAAATCCTCAATGATTTTAGCCGCTTGGCCTGCCAAAGACGGTTTGCTCCCGCATAATTGCCCTCCAATCGGATGCATGTCAGGAGCATAATCTAAAAGATGATAGGTTGCGGGATCATGCCTGACTAGCGCATCCATCTTGACCATTTCGCAATACATTAAGCCGGGGCCATACTTGGCCGACATTTTGCGAAAAGGATAGTCGGAACATCCTGCTAAAGGAGCATAAAAAATGCGATTGGGCAGCTTGAGCTGGCCAAATTGAAGAGGGGCTTGAGAGGACATTTATCTGACGAAACCTACAATTAAATTAATGAGAATATTTTGTACAAAATTCAAGCATAAAAAGGCGACGATGGGCGAAAAATCGATCATGCCCAGCGGAGGAATGAACCGCTTAAAAAAATTGAGATAAGGATCTGTGTAATAAGCAATAAACTGCATCGCCTTATATTCGTAAAGTTGAGGAAACCAAGAAGCGATAATGCGTGCAAATAGCATAAGCGTATAAACTTGAAAAAAAAGATTGATCAATTGAATGATAATAAGCATAAACGAGTCTCGGTCTTAAAGATTGAATGCATTTGTATATACCATAAAGGCCACTAAATAAGGAAAGCCTTCATGAAAGGAGTTAATACGCTTTCTAGCAAGGCTGCCCGAACATTTAAATACCAGTTAGTTTTAATGTTTAATTCTTGTTCTCTTTTTTAAATTACAGGACAAATTAGTTGCTTGAATTAATACAAAAATTCTATTAAACTTCTTAATTTAAAGCATTAAAAAACAGGCAGCATGCTAGAGCTTCTTTCTTCCATCAGATCTATCGGACTCGAGTTAACCGCTTCGTGCATTCGAGGAGCAGAGGTCAGCCAAAAAAAAGGCGCTCCCTCTCTAACGAGACTATTTAGCTTTCCGCTTGACTCCTCATCCAATGTAAAACAGCTTTACATGGAGCATCCCATTTTAGCAACCGGCCTCGCTGGTTCGGAAGTGTTGATCCGCTTTTTACATTTACCTTTAAAAAAAGACAAAGACATCGATGCCGCTTTGGCCTTTCAAGCCGAGCCCTTGCTCCCTTATCCGCCTGATGAGGCGGTCTTTGCCCGCCAGCTATTGCGTCAGGAGCCGGAAGGATCTGATTTGACGCTTTTAGCTGCACGTAAAGATCACGTGCAGACCCATCTGGAACATTGGCAATCGGTTGGGATTGAGCCCGAGAAAATCGGCTGCATTCAAAGCGCCCTGTGCCAATTTGGCAAAACATACATTCATGCCGAATCGGCTTACTTGATGCTGCATATAGATCGCAGTTCCCTAACGTGTGTACTGATCGAGCAAGGCAAATTGATTGCGTCTTTCTCCCAAATTGAAAAGGAGCTTTTTTCTGCCGATCTCGAAGCGCAGCTATCCACAGCATCTTCTCTTGCCCTAACAGATTTTTCGCAAGACACGCTTATTCGCTTGCAGAGAGGGGTGACGAGAATGGGATATGCCTTGTCCAAAGAAAGCAAAGGAGAGGCCTTGGCAGGATTGGTTGTCACAGGAGATATGGTTAAAGTACAAGGACTAGCAGAACAACTGGCGCAAACCGTGCATCTTCCCTTGCTGACCTGTATCGAGGCATCCGACGGTTTTTCGACGCAAGACAAGCATGTCTATGCCATCAGCATTGGTTTGGCATTAAATGCCTTGCCCGCAGCCGATGCAATTGATTTCCGCCAGCAAGAATTGAGCTACCCTCATCCGTGGAAAAGACTGAAGGTTCCCCTCGCCCTGTATTTTATCTTGATGTTGATCTTAAGCGGAACTTTTTACTTTTTCGGCAACTTTTATTTAAGCTATAAGGAAAATTTTCTTAAGCAGGAATATGCCAGCTTATTGGCAGGCATGAACAAATCCTATGATCAATTTGAAGAGGCTTTTTTAGCTAAGGCGCCTGCGGCCCGAGAAAAAAACCAAGGAGAAGTCGTCTCCCTTACACACTTAACCAAAGAAGACTTGCTCGAACGCTTGGCTTTTTTGCAGAAAGACCTGCATGCGACTCCGGACTCTTTCCCTTTGTTTGCCAATATTCCGCGCGTCAGCGATGTCTTGGCCTGGTTGAGCCAGCATCCGACTGTCACGTATGTGGATGAAGAGGGAAATTCGGCTGCACGGCTGCAGATTGAAAACTTTAGCTATATAATCCTTAAACGGCCGATGCAGGGAAAAAAGCAAGAAAAGTATCAAGTCAAAGTGGAATTGGAATTCAGTAGTCCCACTCCTAAATGGGCGCGCGAATTTCACGATGCGTTGATTGCTCCCAATGATTGGATTGATCCCAAGGGAGAGGTCAAGTGGAGCTCAAACCGAGGCCGTTATAAGACATCTTTTTACTTAAAAGATAAAACCACTTATCCTAGTCAATAAATGAATACACTAAAAACTATTCCTCTCCATCGAGCTGTTAGCTATTTGGTCGCCTTAGGGCTTTTGCCTTTTTTAGGCGTTGTTTTTTTGTTCTTCTCGCAAAAAAGCCAGCTGGAAGAGCTCAATGCAACGTTGGAAAGCATCCAACATCAAGCTTTTTTAAAAGAGAAAAAGCAGGCGCTTAATCTCGCCGTCCGTCAACACTTCCGGGATGCCGACCACTTCTATATTGACAAGTATTTAGAAACGCTTGTGTTTTTAGAGCCTGAAATTGAGATGCTGCAAAAAATCACTGCCGATAAAAATTTTGCCGATGACGAGCGGATCAAAAAACGCTTGGAATTTTTAACGAGTCCTGCGAACGGATTGGTGTTTTCTGAAGGGGTTGTTCAATCCTTCCCTCTTTTTCAAGAAACAACGGAAACATTGGTTCATCCGGTCGAAATCAATGCAGCCGACCTACAAAAAATCTTAGCGCGGATCGAAGGCATTGAAATGGCTTCCTTTGCCCCCGGGCCCAACCGTCCCCAACTCGTTGTGACGGAGTTTAAGTTAGATAAAAAGAAAATTAATGAGAAGAACGAGGTTTTTTTACTTAACCTTAAATTGCTGAAACGAGAATTTTTATGACTAAAGCGCATGTGCTCAAACAAGCCGGTTTGTGGATCTGCTTATTTTTGCTCCTCTTTACCTTTTCAGGAGCCAAACGCTGCACGAAAAAGCGGCTTCCGCTGACCAGTATCCATATTATTGACCGCAATGGCTTCGCGGAGACGATCAGCAATAAAGACCGTCTGGATCAATTTCAAAACGTCGATTTTTTAAAATCCCAGCCTTATCAAAAAGTTTTGCGCATCTATGCGCGCGATTCCAAGGGAAATATTCGCTCGGTTGTCACAACGTATTATCCCAACGGCAATCCCAAGCAATTTTTAGAGATTCTGAACGCGCGCGCCAATGGCAACTACTATGAGTGGCATGAAAACGGCGTTATGAGCTTATCGACCCGCATCATAGGGGGATCGCCTGACGTAACAACAGCGGCAGAAAAAACATGGCTGTTTGATGGGCCAAGCTATGCCTGGGATGAAGACGGCAAGCCAGCCGCTGAAATTTTTTATTCTCAGGGTTCTTTAGAGGGCCTATCGATTTATTACCATCCTTGCGGGCAGATCTGGAAGCGCATCCCTTTCTGTAAAAATCAAATTGATGGAACGGTTGAGATCTATAAAACCAACGGCGAGATCCTGCAGCAAATTTCCTATAGCCAAGGGCAAAAACAAGGGCCGGCTTACCGCTATTGGGATATGCAGCACTTGGCCAGCCAAGAAGAATACTGCCAGGGTAAGCTAACCAATGGCCAATATTATGACAAGCAAGGCAATCTGATCGCCGAAGTCAAGCAAGGCTGCGGCTACCGCGCGGTGTTTGGCAAAGACTGCGTTCAAGAGCTTCAAAGCCTTCAAGATGGCTGTTTAGAAGGTGAAGTTAAAGTCTTCAATTCCCTCGGTCAGCTCAAGCGTATTTATCACATCAAAGAGGGGATTAAGCATGGAGAAGAGGTTGAATACTATGAACGCTCGTCTTCTTCCGCTCCGCAGCCAAAGCTGTCCTTTTATTGGTATGAAGGAAAAATTCAGGGGCTAGTGCGCACATGGTATCCAAACGGCGTTGTTGAAAGTCAAAAAGAGATGGCCAATAATGCGCGAAATGGCGTTTTAACTGCCTGGTATCGGGACGGCAGCTTGATGATGATCGAAGAGTATGAAAAAGATCAGTTAATCAGAGGGGATTACTTTCGCAAAGGAGAAAAAATTCCTGTCAGCCAGGTGATTCAAGGAAAAGGAACTGTGACTGTCTTTGATGCCGATGGACACTTTGTACAAAAGATTTCCTATGCGAACGGCAAGCCAGACCTCTGATCTTCAGCCGCGTGCCATTGAAGCACACAAGCAGCTCTGCCGTTTACATTTCAAGCGGATAAGAGAGCAGCTTTCGGAAGAGCGCCGGCAGGAGGCAGCCCAGCTAGCGCACAGCACGCTGCTTGAATCCAGCCGATCGGCACGCTGGGTGCTTTCATATGCAAGCTTCGGCGGCGAGCTATCCTTGGACAGTGTAAACCATCAATTGGCAGCCGAAGGACGCCTTGTCCTTCCGCAAATCGTTGGGCAGGAATTGAAGTTATTTCCAGTGTCTACTCTCGCAGCCCTTCAACCCAATCGCTGGGGAGTAAGAGAACCGGCCGCAACAGATTTGCACGTGCCGATCGATCCCGAAACAATCGACCTGGCTTTTATTCCAGGCCTGGGATTTGATAGCCAAACGAAGCACCGCTTAGGCTATGGCAAAGGATATTACGATCGCCTGCTAAAAGAAATGCCCCAGGCGATAAGCTGGGGCATTGGATTTAAAGAGCAAGTGATGACAAACTTGCCCTTTTCGGCTTATGATATTCCTTTGAGAGATCACTTTCTCTTCTAATTAGACGCCTTTGCTCTTATTAGAATGCGCAACGGGTTCGATCTCTAGCGAACGCTCATAGGCCTTATCTCCCCTATGTTCTATTAGCTCAGCATAGGTAAAAGAAGAATTTCCCTTAGAGTGTTCTTCAAAGGCTTCATTCACTGATTGAAGTTCTCTTTCAATCCAGTTGTTTTTATCATCATGAGAAAGTTTTCTCAAATAAGTAGGCATTTGATGAGAAAATAGCAAGATCTCCTTCATCGTTTCCTGTATCTGAGTATTATACTTCTCAATCCATTTTTTTGATTCGCTGATGTCCTGAGAACTTTTCATCTGTCCTAAAAGCGTTAATTCATCAACGTCTGCACCGGCCTCTTGGAAAAGCGTGGCAATGGATAGGGCATGTTCAGCAATTGAAAGCTTTTTCTGCACGTCTTCATTTGTCTGATCGCTTTGCTTAAGCTGCTCAATATCCATTTTCATATTGGCGATCCTCGTTTCCAATTCGCCCTTGTCTTTCCAATTTCTGCACTGATGGATGATTGCCAAATCTTCTTCTTGCTGCCTTTCAGCAACAATGCGTTTATCTTCAAATCCTTGTTTTCTATTGCTTGCCAAGCCCAAAGTCGCAAAGAAAGGCGTGAGAACAGGAATATCGAATTCTTTCATGCGCTTCATATCTCTTGCATAAGTATCCGATCGCATTGCATTGAAATCATTGGATAAAAATTCATAAATTTTGTGCGACTCTTTTGAAATCCCTTTCCATGTCTCTCGCAAACGCCCATCTTGAATAGATTCAGACTGTAGAGCGTTCCAGATGGCATAAGCGGTTGAAAAATCTTTATGCTCAATTAACGCAACATGGGCCACCTTAATAAAGGCTTCAACGAGGGCTGTTCGTTGCTTGATATCCTCTTGGGCTAAAATAGAATCAATCATGCGATATTTCACCGCATCAAATACTTGGGTCAGCTTGAAGCAATTTGGACAATGCTGTCGGATCAAATGCGATTTATCGCCGCATTCTTGCTTTTTAACTAATTCTTGCTCGGTTAGATTTTTAATTGTAGACGCAAAAACAGCATTCGAGTCTTTAATCGTTTGATTAATTGCTTGGTTATAAAGCTTATAAAAACTGGTTTTTAAATCTCCATGATAACGCATGACATCCTTTGCCCATGCATTCGTACGCATCCTCTGTAAAAGTCCTAAAGCTGCAACCTTATCCTCTTTCATGGCCTCTTGAGCAACATTCAACATTTCCCTAAAGCTTGCGACAATTTCTTTCTTTTTCTTCAAAGCAGCTAAAAAACCTGGATGGGTTTCTAGGTAAATGTCTTTCTGAGGGTTCATCATTAATTGAGCCGATCCTTTATGCCGATCGATTTGATTCAAAAGAAGGCAATAATGCATGGCTTTATTGACTGCTAAAGCGACTTCATAAGGTTTACTCGAAGGAGGAGGTTCGATAATTGCCAATTCATCGCTTCTGGATTCCTGCTTGGTCTCGACCAGTTCCAAATCCGTTTGAATACTTTCTTGCACCTCCGGAACAACCTGATCTTCCGAGAGAGAATCGGATTCATGAAAAGAATCTAAAGCCTGCTCAGATAAAGACCTAAAATTCCCTTTTAAGCGTGCGCTCATTTGATTCATTTCCAATTCATCATTCGCCTCTTCTTCTTGTAAAGATGCGGATGGATTGGATTTTGTGTGGCTAATCAGTTCGACCAAGTCCTGCTCGAGTTTGTTCTCTAAGTCTTGAACAGGAAGAGAGACGATCTCTTTATCTATCAGCTTTTTTCTTTTCTCACTAGACAGAGAACTGATCGATTGACCAGGATTCAAGCGATTAAGTTTTGAAGCCAGATTGGTCTCCTCCCTAGTAGAAGATGTTCTCTTCTTCCTATTGCTGGATTTGACCTTTTCTACTTCGCTCTTTGTTTTATTTGCTTCTATTAAATTCTCGTATTTTGAGATTAAAGAAGAAATATTAGATATATTATTATCATTCATAAAAAAACCAATAAACATGAAATAATTTTTAGTTACTATTTATTATTATAATACAGAAAATAATTAATTACAGTAATTTAAGTGTAATTTTAATGTTTACAATATTAAATTAAGTTAAGAAATATTAAAGCAATGATAAATAATAACAAATTTGTTTAACAAATTAGAGAAAATAGAAAAGGAAGACGGTAAAAGGCAATAAAGGAGAAAATTCTATTTATTTGCTTGTCAATGAATTTTCTCCTTAAATTTTGCTTAGCTCAAGTGATGTTCCCGATCGTGAGGAGGGGTCGAACGTGGTAAAGAATGATAGCCAAATCCCAAGTAAAGAGAAAAGGCGGCAATAAGGGTATGCAAAATAGCATCAGCCAAATTATTGGCTAGGATGCCAAAAATAGGATGATCGAGGTAATAGTAACCCAAAAGAGCCACTAATCCATAAACAATTCCAAATATTTGAAAAAAGATACGAGAGGCATATTCGCTCGTCAAGCCGCATAAAAGGGCAGCCAATCCTGTTGCCAAATGAATGAGGTTATGGAGCAAATTGACATGAAAAAGTCCCAATAGCATCCCGTTTGGATTTACCTGGGGAACAAATCCCAATAAACCGATGATCAGCATGATAACACCAAAGACAATCGCACAAGTTTTTAACATACACGACTCCCTATTTTTTAATTGATTTAAGAGACTATCCACGGTCTCTAAGAGGATAATTTGAAATTGCTAATGGCTTGGATTCAATTTTTTTTACCTAGGAAATGGGAAAAAGAATTGGAACCTAGACGATTATTAACCTGAGTGTGGAGTTTTTTTGCTCTTTTGATGCAGTCGAAAGAGCAAAAAAACTCCACACTCAGAGTATTATGAACTTCACCCCTCTTCCACGCCCTAGGGCGGGTCGTCAATCAGCCAATGGCCCAGATGCGCGGTTATTTTCTCTTAAAGAAAAAAATTAACGACGTTCATTGCCTAATTGACGGCGCGGCCTAATTAATATCGAAGAAGATTTATTTTCTCATAAAATATTTTATCCCTTTAAACAACAAGATTTTTTTTATCTTTTCCTGCTTGATTGCTTTTCCTATTGAAAGTGTGCATAAAGAAAAATCCCAACTAAAGAACAAGGAGATAAACGCGTGAAAGATTTTAAGCACTCTTATTTTCAAATTTCCCATACTCCACAAATGATGGCTTGTATAGAGTGTATGAACGCTTGTGAAGCCTGTGCTCAATTAGCCATTGAAAACGGACTGGGAGAGCTTGCTGCACTGTGCCGCGATTGCGCCGATATTTGCGCTTTGGCCATCAAATTTGAAAATAGACGCTCAAAATGGGCCGTTTCTTTGTGGGACCTCTGTGCACAAGCCTGCCAAGAATGCGCGGATGAATGCGAAAAAAAAGAGAAACCTTATAGCCAAGAATGCGCTCAAATATGCCGCAGGTGCCAAGAGCAAGCGCTTATAGCAGGAGAAGGAAGTTAATATTTATTTTTTTAAAAAATAAAGAGTTTGGAACGCCTTCTTTTGGCTTTTTTTTATCAAAAAAAGGTGCTTTCTCTTCTGGAATCTTAATCCTAAAACAGTTATGATTGAAGCTCATTTTGACTACTTCCATCTGCCTTTAGAAGCCTGCTTAAACGCTACTACGCCTTTCTCATTCAAACCGATCATTAATATGTGCTTACAAATTTAATTATCCTAAATTCAAAGGAGTTTATATGTCGCAACAAGCACCGGATACGGAACGTAAAAAAGCCTTGGGTCTAGCAGTCAGTCAAATTAAAAAACAATTTGGCGAAGGCGCCATCATGGCTTTCGGCAAACATTCCCTGGAAAAAGAGATCAGCGTAATTAAAACAGGCGCTCTTTCTCTAGACATTGCCTTGGGAATCGGCGGTGTTCCACGTGGACGCGTAGTAGAAATCTATGGCCCAGAATCCTCCGGAAAATCAACCTTAGCCATTCACATTGTTGCCAACGCTCAGCGCAATGGCGGCTTAGCGGCTTATATCGACGCCGAGCATGCGTTAGATCCTAGCTATGCCGCTAAAATCGGCGTCAATTTGGATGATCTGCTCATCTCCCAGCCCGATAGTGGAGAAGAGGCGCTGAATATTGCAGAAATGCTTGCCCGCTCCAACGCCGTCGATGTCATCGTCATTGACTCGGTCGCCGCGCTTGTACCCAAGTCGGAATTGGAAGGCGAAATCGGCGATCAATTCATGGGTCTGCAAGCCCGTATGATGTCTCAAGCGCTAAGAAAGCTCACGTCTGCTTTAGCAAAGAGCAATACGTGCGCAATCTTCATCAACCAGATCCGGGATAAAATCGGCGTTGTATATGGCAATCCGGAAACCACAACGGGTGGACGTGCGCTGAAGTTTTATTCTTCTATCCGTCTTGATATCCGCAGAACGGCCGGTATTAAGGGACCCGACAACTCTGAGGTCGGAAACCGCGTCAAAGTAAAGGTCAGCAAAAATAAATTAGCGCCTCCCTTCCAAATCGCTGAATTTGACATTCTTTTTAATGAAGGAATTTCACGAACAGGTTCGGCTATCGATATGGCAACCGAATTTAACATTATCGATAAAAAGGGAGCCTGGTTTAGCTATAAAGGACAACGCTTGGGACAAGGCCGGGAAGCGGTCAGAGAAGAGCTAAAAAATAATAACAAGCTCTTAGAGGAAATTGAAGGGCTTATTTTTCAACATTATAAGGACAACCGCAACAAAATTTCTCATAAAGCGGCAGCAGTAGCAGCGGCTGCAGCAGCAACAGAAGAAGTAGAAGCGGAAGAAGAGCCGGTTGAAGTATAAGACGCCGAGCAAATGAATCGGTAAGAATAAAGGGCTTCTCAAAGAGAAGCCCTTTTTTTTGGCTTAAATCTTTATCCACGAGATAATCCCAATGGGACATATTAAATCGACATTTGGACTGTACCAAAGCCTCGGGTTAAACAATCGTTAAGCAGGTCAATATTAATCAATAAGGACCACTTACAATCGCTTAACCGCAGGAGCATTTCGACTAGTGCGAAATGCTGATTTAATCTTTCCTTTGGTATAAAACAGGGACAGCTATAATGCCTTGATATTTGCGGAATTGATCGCTAATTAAAGAATTAGCAAACTTTATACCCATGTAAGTTCAAAAATTGAATTTAGTAGAGTGAACGCTCAGGAGAGAGAGGTGACTTGTTCGACAAGCCAATCGGCGAGTGCTTGCAATTCAACGGAATGCAGACGCAAATCGACCAACGCCTGTCTAAAGTGCTGAATTTCCTCATTAAATAAGGCAATGGCGGCTTGTTTGCCATAGACATTGGCCAAATTCATGGCATGCTCATGAGAGAGATCTTGGGCCATATCGCCCAAATCATCGGCGATTTGAAAAGCCATGCCAAAATGGGCCGCAGCCTTTTTGACCAATGCCAGCTGCTCCAAATCCCCTCCGCCAAAGATCCACCCTAGCACAAAGGAAATTTCAAACAATGTCACGGTTTTTTTGTTGAGAACCTCTTTGACAGTAGAAAGAGACTGATCGGGAGGAAGGAGGTCTAAAAATTGTCCGCCGGTTGCCCCTTCGATTCCCGTATTATAGACCGCATTTTCTAAAGCGAGGACGCAAAGCAGATCGCTTCGATGGGCTAAAGGATGCGCGCTTTGTTTAAGGCTGTGGGCATTTTTTGCCAAGCAGCCATATCCGGCAGAAATTAACGCATAGGTGGCAAGCAGAGCAATCGATTCTCCATAAACCTTGTGCAGAGTCGGCTTATTTCTTCTTTCTTCGTCATCGTCCATGCAAGGCAAATCATCGGCAATTAAAGAGGCTGTATGGAAATACTCTATCCCCAAAGCTGCTTGAGAAACATCCAGGCCCAAATTTAATGCTTTGGCTATCATCAAGACAAGGGCGGGGCGAAAACGCTTCCCCCCATTTAAGAGCGCATACTCGCATGCATCGCGAAGCGTGCTTTTAGGGCCTAAGTTGGGCATATTATTGCGAATGGATGCCTCAATGGCCATTTTATAGGGCTCTAAAATGGAGAAAAATGAAAGATTGGTCTGCATAAATTACTTGAGCCGTCTGAAAGATTTTATAAGAGGGTTAAACAAATCCTGAATATTAATTAAAAAAGGAAATATTCATTGAATTGCTTTGCTTATTAAGGCGTTAATTATAGGCGATGAACCATTAATTGAATAGAATTTGTCGCTTTTTATTTAATATGGAGTAATAACAACTGCAGCCGACGATTTAATTAAAGAGCGAGAAGGAATAACGCCTCCTATACTTAAGCAGGGATAGCAGCGCACATCTTTTCCCACTAAAGATCCCGGATTGGTTACCGTATTGCAACCAATCTGACTTCTATCGCCAATAATGGCTCCAAATTTACGCAGGCCCGTTGCCAAGCGCTGTTGATTATCACGAACGTAAATTTGTTGATGGTCCAGCTTGAAATTGGCAAGCTTCGTTCCTGCCCCTAAATTCACCTCTTGCCCCAAAATAGAGTCTCCAACATAGGCAAAGTGGGCCGCATGGGCACGATCAAAAAAGACGGCATTTTTTACTTCCGTGTCATGCCCAATCACACACTGATCCCCTGTTAATAAGTTGCCGCGGATATAAGCGCCATGACGGACAACGCAATTTTTCCCAATCCAGCAAGGTCCTTGAATATATGCACCAGGTTCTACAACAGATCCTTCATCAATAAAAATCAATTCAGGATGAATCAGGTAGGCAGAAGGAGAGATCGTGCCCTTCAATTGACCAAGAGGCAAACGCTTTAAATACCCTTCAATTTTAGGCAAAACCAACCATGGCTGAGGATCTCCCTCAAATAAACGGGCGTGGCTAAAAGAGGAGAGATCAAAAAAATAAGAGGTTTGCAAATTCATAGGAAGATCTAATGCTTTAGAGTATAAAACAACTAACCCGAGCATGGAGTTTTTTTGCCCTTTGAACTGATGAGAAAGCTTTTGCAGATGAAAATGGCAAGATGGCCCCTATTTTTTAACATTGACCGCCTTGCCATTTGTTCATCTCTGCAGCTTTGACGCAGTTGAAAGAGTAAAAAACTCCCCGCTCAGGTAACTAATTAAGAATGGCTAGTTGCTTAAAGGAAAATAAACTTTCCACAGCTTCTTCTCAAGAAGAAAATATTAAAAGATAAAATTTATCTTCTTTTTCTATCTCTGTGGATTTGTCTATATAAAGGGCTTTTTTCCTCCATAGCTCGCCGTTGATAACTTGTCAGTCTCCAGTGCAAAAAAGCGCTCCTATAGACAAAGCCCTTTTCTGCCAACAGGCTTTCATTTTCTCTATAAACAAAAATAAGCCGCTTACGAACAATTTCTCCTCTTCGCTATTAAGGGAGCTTATAACCAGAATTTTTAAACAAAATAATGACTTTCAGGAGAACGCCTAATATCCTCAGCAAGGCTATTCTACCAAATCCTTCTCTTATTTAAGTTGCTTGGAGTGTGACATCAATTAGGCAATAAACCCGATGAATTCTTTTCCTTCTTTTAGGGAGAAATGAATTCGAATAAGGTTCATTGCCTAATTGAAGAGACGCTTAGAAAAATGAATTTAAATTATTATGAATTCGAGCACTCTCTCTTATTTTAATATTTTATTAGTAATAAATGATTTTGTTTATTATATTTTGGTTTTTTAATATTTAATCCATATTAGCAGCTTATAGGAAAAAATGCCTTTAAAATTGAGAACGCTTAAAAATACTCCAACTTTTTCTTCTGAAAATTCTTTTTCGTTTCAATTAAGGGTATCTAATTTTTATAAAGGAAGATGTTATAGAATTTTAAACACTAAAAATTTTGGAAAATTCTTATTTATTCTTTCCAAATTAAAAACAACTTCTAAAATTATTATCATTTGCAAAAATCGGAATAACACCTTTAGAGCAGTTTTGGAAAGGCGTCATATTAAAGAAAAAATGGCCTTAATCTTGAACCGCTTAATTCAAAAAAAATTAGTCTTAGCCGATTTCAAGCAATTAAACGATTTAAATATTTCAATAAATAAAGTTGCGCATTTAAGTGCAAAGAAAATAAAAAAAATTCTCTCTTTTGAAGTTCCTTTCTATGGAAAGGATTTTGACTCTTATCTATATGCCTTAGATCTGGCAAAGACGGCCAAGCAATTTAAAATGGCTCTCCTTTCTTTAGAACTCCATAAACAGCGAAAAGGAGCGTATGTAGATTGGATGGAGATTCCGCAATTGGAGCTATTGCTAAACACTAATTCGGCTATTTTTGATGTTCTCGTCAATCCGCCACAAGAAGATCCCGAGGCATCGAACGTTTGGGACCACTACATAGTTAGAAAAAAGGATTGGAATAAATTATATGCCAATTCTAATCAGCAAGACTATGGAAAGATGATGCACCGCGGCATTCAACTTGCAGCTTTTGGCCTAAGGGAAAAGCAATGGAGCGTCGAAGATATGGTCAATTTCCTTGCCTTCCATCGCTGCTGGATCGCTTATCAGATAGGGCATTGCTTCTTTGAGAATTACGGACAAAAAAGAGAAAAACCCTTTCTGACCTCGTTTTCCGGAGAATATCAGGATCTGGGAAAGCGCCTCGAAAAATTAGGCCAATCCATGCCAACAAATGGACTCCAGCTCAAAATAAAAAGAAATGAGAAAACAAATGAGCCTCATTTCATGCAATTTTTTACGCAGATAGAGGAAAAAATCTTTCCTCTTTCCTTCGTTATCTTCACTTGTCACCAAACCCTAGAACATACCCAGCCTTCCCATATTGAAGGCATAATGGACACCGTCTACTCTCTTTATAAAAAGGCTTTGCAAGAAGAAGATTCAAAGATATTGACCGAACAATTGGGCAAGATCTTCTGGTTTGTTTGCCAGGCCAAGCCTTGGAATCTGGGCGATCCCAGCATTGCAGAAATGATGATCCGAACCGTCTGGGCGATCAAGGGGCTAGAAAGTCCTCCCTGGAAAGTTGATCTTATCCCCTGGGTAGAAGTAACCTGCCAACCTGATATTGAAATATTTGCTAAAGACTTTACTTGTTTATTTGAATGGAAGGAATCCAAAGAACAAGCAACATTAAATATGCCCATGTAAATAGTTGCTTGCAACTGATAATTATTATCAAAAACCTTAAATAATTAACTAAACAAAATAAACTATTAAGCTGCAAAATTTTCTAAAGATAGGAAGGAAATTATTCTCCTTTCTACTCTTTTCTTATGGCATGCTTCAGCATCTTGCGCCTGACAACGCAGAAAGCGTGTCTATTCCCTCTATGAAAAGGTTTTGAAAGAGAAAAATGCCAAAAATTGACAGAGCAATTGGGTAGGATCTTTTGGTTCGTTTGCCAAGCCCTGGAGTCTAGGAGATCCGGCATTGCAGAAATGAGGATTAGAACGATTTGGATGATTAAAGAGCAGAGAAATCCTCCTTGGAAGAGAGATCTCATCTCTCGGATTGAGGCGGCCAGCTAACTCGATAGCGATGCGTTTGTAAAAAGCTTTGCTTCTTTCTTTGATGGGAAAAATGGGAAGGCTGATCCTAGCGAACTGTAATCGAAAACACATTTTCCACAACGACTTCTTAGGAAGAGTAATCTTATTAATAAAATATCTCTTCCTCTTCATTCTTTGTGGATTTGTTGATAAAGGCAGCTTTTTACTCGTATTTCCTGTGTTGATGAATTGTCAATGCCTTGTTGCTAGTTGAGCAGATATAGACAGCTGCAAATTTTATCGACCATTTATCTTCTCTCTTGCCAACAAAAAAGTTCGAGTTATGAACAATCTTTCCGAATGATAGGGAATGGAATCCCTACTCATTTTGAGCTCAATTCGGCATAAATTGATTATTTAACTTGAGTAAAGAAAGAATTTAAAATGAATGATTAAGATGACTTGTGTTATACTGCTAAAAACTTTTATTGGTTAATTTTAAGTTAATTTAGTTTATGAATCTGCCGAATCCTCATCCCACCTGCCGTCATTTTAATAACTGTTCCGGATGCAGTGTTGATTTGGCTCTTTCTCCTCCTCCCATTTGGCAGGAAATCGTTGATCATTTTCAAGGCCTCTTAATCCCTTCTTTGTGCCAGGGGCCTTCAACCGAATGGCGCTGCCGGGCAAAATTGGCGGTAAGAGGAAGCGCGGCTCATCCCTTAATTGGACTATTTAAAAGACAGTCGCATGAGGCCGTTTCCATTCCGTTTTGCTTGGTTCATCATCCGCACATCAATGAAGCCGTTGAACGCATCAAGCATTGGATGCGCTTCCATCATTTGCAGCCTTATCAAGAAGATGTGGGAACGGGAGAGATAAGATATTTGCAATTTGTTGTCGAACGCTCCTCTGGCCTTGTGCAGGCCGTCTTTGTGATTAATTGTCGGGACGATTCTTCTCCCGTAGCACAAAAGTGGCATAAGTTGCTCTCCGATTTATTTGAGGAAGATCAAGGGAAATTTTGGCATTCGATTTGGCTGAATTTTAATGGCCGCAAGACCAACACGATTTTTGGCGAGGGATGGGCAAAGGTTAAAGGAAAAGATCTAATTTGGGAGTCTTTTGGGCCGATTTCTGTTTGCTATCAGCCGGCCAATTTTGCTCAAGCCAATCTTAACCTTTTTGAAAGCCTTCTCCATCGCATTTGGGAATGGATATCCCCTAATGCTAAGGTAGCCGAATTTTATGCGGGAATAGGCGTGATTGGACTCTTTATTGCATCCAAATGCGCTTGGGTCAAATGCGAAGAAATCAATCCTTATGCAGAAAGCTGCTTTGACCTGTCTAGAAAACGCCTAAAGCCTGAAGAGGCCGCTAAAATATCTTTTCATTCCGGATCGGCTGAGGATTGCGTTTCCATCATGATAGAAGCGGATACAGTCATTGTCGACCCGCCAAGAAAAGGCCTCAGCAAATTTTTTATGCAGGCTTTAATTCACTCTCCAGTTAAAAAACTAATTTACGTAAGCTGTGGATGGGAATCTTTTAAAAAAGATAACCAAATTCTATTGCAAGAAGGCTGGAGGCTTAAAAAATTGGAGGGCTATGCATTTTTCCCTGGAAGCAACCACATTGAATTGTTGGCTTGTTTTGAAAGATAAAACAGCCTTTTAATCCCTCTTAAGCCGTCTTTTTTTAATTTGGGTTTATAAGAATCGATGCATGACATAGGCATCGACAAGCCCAAATTTTTGATGGTTGAATGCCCCCGGAAGCGTGCCAACGATTTGAAAGCCAACAGCCTTCCAAAGCTTGACAGCTGCCTCATTAGTGGAAACGACAATGTTGAATTGCATGGCTGAAAAGCCAATTCTTTTTGCTTCCGATAGAGCATGGAAGGCCATTTGCTTTCCAATTCCCTTTCCATGCTCTTGTGGATGGACCATAAAAGAGCCATTGGCTACATGGGAGCCGAGCCCGCCCTGATTGGGTTTTAAAATATACGTTCCCACGATTTTATTATCCTTTTCGGCGACATACGTCATCAACGGCGCTATCATCCACGCTTGTTCCGCTTCTTGATAAGAAGTGGCAGGATCGAATACATAGGTATCACCGGATTTGACCACTTGGTGGAAAATGTCCCAAATTTGCGGAAAGTCTGTTTGAATCGCTTGGCGGATGTTGATCATAATCTGGCAGCTCTATTACTTTTAAGTGAAGATTTTTTCGCATCCTTTGTAACCAATCGGTTGCGAAGTTATCAACAATTTTCCCATGGATAGGGAAGATATGATCACTTTTCTAATCAATTAAAAAATAAAAAAACCGTTTTTAGATATGTTGTTGGATAGATTTTAGTTGTTTAAGTCAATTTTTTAAGTTAATTGTCGACACATTTTCCACAATCAAATCTTCTTGCTTATCCTCCTGAAGCAAAGGCTTGTAAAAATGTTTGTTCATGGTGGATCAGCCACTTTTTGCGGGCAATGCCGCCAGCATAGCCGCATAAGGCGCCGTTTATCCCAATTACCCGGTGGCAGGGAATTGCAATCGCAAGTTGATTCGAGCCATTGGCCAATGCAACGGCGCGGACAGCAGCCGGTTTTCCAATTGCCAAAGCAATGTCAGAATAAGAGCGCGTTTCTCCGGCAGGAATTCGCCTTAATTCTTCCCATACCTTTTTTTGAAAGGGAGAGCCGAGCAAGGAGAGAGGGGTCTTAAAGTCCGTTAAATGTCCGTCAAAATACAGCTTTAATTCCTCTTCAATCGAATAAATGGGAGCTGTGCGGCCTGGAAGGATAGAGGCATGAAGCTTTTGCTGCAGGCGCGCAATTTCTCTTTCCAAGCCTCGGCGGTCGGTAAATTCCAATAAATAAAGCGCGTTTTCATCGGCCATGGCAATCATGGGACCAAGCGGTGTATCTAGCCAGGCAGCTTTAAGAATGGCGGAGTGTTTCAATTTACCGGGGGCAGTCCCGATCAAACGGGAAAAGGCGTCGCGAAAACCGCTCCCGGATTCATAACCGGTCGATAGCTGGGCTTCAATGACAGGCTCTCCTCGCTGAATTTGCTTTAACGCCAACTCTATGCGGCGCGCCCGGGCATAGGCAATAAACGTCATGCCGAAACGCTTTTTAAATTGGCGACGCACGGTTGAGGCATCAGCGCCTAGCTTGGCAAAGTCCTTAGCGGTCCAACGTTTTTCCGGATCTTGTTCAATGGCCTCAATGAGAGTTTGCATGAGTCGGGAGGCTTGCTGCGGATGGAAAAGCGGACGGCAGCGCTTGCAAGGGCGGAAAGAAGCCTGAATAGCTTGCTGGGTGGTCTCAAAAAATTCGCAGTTTTCTAGCTTGGGCTTTTTAGCCGAGCAAGTGGGGCGGCAAAAGATCCCCGTCGTTTTGATGCCTACAAAAAAGACGCCTTCATACTCTGTTTTTTTGGCTATAAAGGCTCGATAATAGGCTTGTTTATCTTCTTCTGATATCATATGCGCCTCGCTTGATATCTTCTATTATAGCGCATTTATCAAAAGCTGCCGCCGAAATTCGGGCATGGAATTTTTATCTCCCTCCCTTTTAATGGCAAAGAAGCGCACGTGGAACAGAGCTCAATAAAAGATTGTACAGCCGCGCTGCTCCAGCTCTTGAAACCAATCAGGTGGAACAAAACCCTTATTGAGCCTGACATCGAGCTTTTCCAATTTTTGGAGGGTGCGCAGGCTGGAGGGCAAAGAGAGCAGTTTGTTGCCTCGCAAATCGAGGAAGCGAAGGTTTTTTAAGTTTCCTATTGTATCGGGCAAAGCGGCGAGTTGGTTGGTTCGCAGGTCCAGATCTGTCAAACTCTCCAAACAGCCGATAGAAGGTGGAAGCGTGGCCAATCGGTTGTCTTCCAGCATCAGCTTTCTCAATTGCGTTAGCTGGCCGATAGAATCCGGCAGCGCGCTGATTTGATTGTGCATGGCATGACATTCCCTAAGCTTGCGAAGTTCGCCCAAAGAGGCGGGCAGAGCGATTAAACGGTTATGGTAAAGGCGCAATTCAATGAGGGATTCAAGAACCGGCAAATGAGCGGGAAGAGTTGTAAACAAATTGTGGGAAAGATTTAAATAAGTCAGCTGTTTTAAGAGGGCGAAAGAATCCGGCAAAGAAGCCAGGCTATTGCTGGCCAAATACAGGAATTGAAGCTGCTGGAGCTGGCCGATCGCTTCGGGAAGGGCGGCAATTTGATTGTAGTTGAGATCCAGCACGCGTAAATGGATTAAATGCCCCAATTCATGGGGAAGAGATGGAAGGCTATTGGCGCTTAAATTCAGCCTTTCCAAGCCCGTTAATTTAAAAAGAGAGGCCGGGAGTCCACTTAGCTTGTTCTTGTAAGCGCTAAGGCTTTTTAAGCGTTTTAAAGCAATTAGCTCGCCTGGAAGCTGGGCAATTTGATTGTCGTCCAGCCAAAGCTCTTCTAAATGAGGATGAGTAAAGACTTCTTTTGGAATAGAGGCGAGCTGCTGGGCGGTAAGGTTGAGTGCAAGCATGAGAAGGCTCTTTAATTGGGCAATTCAAGTTTATCAACTTATGAACACAATTTTCCCCACTTCATTCTGTATAACTGGCCATTTTTTGAATGAAGCGCGGCAGGTGAGGATCAGTGCGCGATAAGGGAATAGCACTCAAGTCAAACCAGCGGATTTGATGGAATTCCTCTTGATCGTAGTTAAACCGATGATCCGGGTCTGCTTGTATCACATACCAAAGAGATACATCGGTATGCTGGGCTACGTTTCCGAAGGTTTGATTAACGGTAAGCAAAATAGGTGCGTCAAATAAAAATTCGGCTTCGATGCCCAGTTCTTCCTTCACTTCTCTTCGAACGGTTTCTTTGGGATGTTCGCCAGGCTCTACATGTCCTCCGGGAGGAAGCCAGAGGCTTGCTTTCTTGTGGTCGACGAGCAAAATTTTTTCTCTTTCAGGCGAGACGACAACAAAATAAGACACGAGATGGGTAGCGGGCGTCGCCGGCTTTTGCGTGCGGAAAAGTTCGCTGCCCGATTCAATCCAGCGAAGGACGAAATCAATGTGTTCTTTCTCCACTTGGTCTAAAGGAGTCAATGCCGAGACCAACTGCTGAATTTCAAATCGAACCGTTGCGCTCATAGTGTCTTCCTTAAAAGGTACATTTTGGAATTATTCTCATAGCCTTCTCGAACAAATTCAATCGCATAGCCAAGCTTTTGATAGAAAGGAAGGGCTTCCCAGTCCATTGTATTGACCGTCGCAAAAGAACACAAGCGCTCTCTCCCAATTGCCTCGGCCTCTTTTATCAATTTTGTTCCAAGTCCTTGCTGGCGTAGCTCTTCTTTGATCCACAGCATATCCACATATAGGCAGCCGTAATAGCTAATGCCCGTGGCACCTCCCAAAACTATTCCTTGTTCATCTTTGACGAAGATACCGAATGTTTTGATCGGATGTAAGGCCTTTTTAAGTACAGCCTGTTCATTGATGCCCTCGAAAAGGACATGGGCAGCTTTTTGATCTGGTTCGTCTTGATGCTCAAATCGGTAGTTATTCTGTTTGCTTTGATTCATAGTAAATTCCTTAAAGCTAAAGCAAGAGGGTAATTAGGCTGGATTAGCTAATATTTTTTCCATTTTATAATTAATGAGCGCGACCTGATTTTTGGTGACTGTTTGTTCACAAATAGTGGTAAATCCTTGTTTTTCAAAAAAGGGCTTTGCCGTGATGCTGACTTCGGCAAAAATGCGAGAGATATGCTGCCGCTGCGCTTCTTCATGAATGCGGCGCATCAAAGCCGTTCCAACTCCTCGGCCGATCCACTTATGGTGGCAATAAAAGCAATCAATATGGCCATTGGGCTCAAATTCGGCAAATCCCACGATTTCTTCGCCGATCAAAGCGACAAAGGGCTTGGTTCGGGAAAACTTCTTTTCCCATCCCGCCGGTTCTAGGCTGCTGGAGGGCGCCCAGACATCCACTTGTTCTTTTGTATAGTGCTGCGAATTGATCAAGTGAATGGTATTGAAATAAATGTAGGCCAGTGCCTGAACATCTTCAGGCCGGTATTTTCTGATAACAATGTGAGGAGACATATCTACTGCCTTTAAACAAATGCATGAATGATGGGATATTTTTGAATGCCCGGAAAATTTTAAGATAAAGTTATTGCAGGCCCTCTTATCGCGTAGTAGGCCATTGCGGCAAGGGATAGAATGGCAGCGGCAATCAGGATGAGTTTGGCCGAGAGCAGCAAAAGCGCGCCGCCAAATAGGCAAATAAAGGCATCGCCCAAGACGCGCAAAGATATCTGCACGCCCATCACCTCTCCTTGGATTGCATCGGGAACAGAATCGGAGATTTTAACCGTTATCAGCGTCACGGCAAGACCGATGACAAGGCCGCTTAGGGTAAAAAGAAGCATCATCAAGACCGTAGAATCGGTCAGCACGGTTCCCATTAAGAAGAAGGCAAATCCCAGAATAGAATAGATGACGGCCATGCGCTTTGAAATGCGCGAAGACACGATGGCGGGCAGCCAGCCATTGCCAATGGCAAGGGCAAGGCATAGGGCGCCGTTATAAAAGACAAGCTGGGCAGGATTTAAATCCCACTTCACCGTCAGATAAACGGGGCCGAATTCATAAAAAATGTCGACGGCCAGCGTAAAGCAAGTGGAAGCGATCAAGAGGAATTTCAAGCGTTTGTTTGAGAATAAAACACCTAACCTGTGCGTGAGATTGATGCGCTGCCAAAAAGACCTCTCTTCAGGTGAAGACGGCGTTTTGCTGTCTTTGATCATCAAGAGGGATAGGCCTGTCAGGCCGAAAAAGAGGATGCATATAAAATAAAAAGGCGTGGATGCTGTCAACTCTGCAAATAAACTTTTGTCCGCCATCAAACCTCCCAAGAGAGGGCCTACAAGAAAGGCGATGGAAGAGGCGGCATTGATTCTGCCAAACGTGTCGTGCTTGGAAAGAGCGGTAATATCAGCCGCCATGGCGCGTACAATGGCGATATTGCCCTCCATCAGACCAGCCGTAAAGCGGCTAAGGATCAACAGTCCCAAGTACTGCCATTGAATGGCAATGCCCGATAGCAAGTTGCAAAAAGCGGCAATGAGCAAGCTTCCGGACAAGAGGCGCTTGCGTCCATAATCATCGGATAGGGAGCCAAGAATGGGGGATCCGAGAAATTGGCCAAAAGGATAGGCCGCCAGCGTAATCCCCAGATAGATGGCGCGGCTGGATTCTCCCCAGCTCGCAGGTAAAATGGAATAGTCCGGATTTAAAAAGAGCGCAGGAAAGATGAGGTAAGGCATGGAGATGCCGACAAAGCCCAAAAAAACAATAATTAAGATGACCCAAAATTGACTTTTCTGCCGGCTCTGCTCATTCATGGCTTTTCTCACACTAAAGGCCTATCTTTTTAACCATACCTGAATTTGAATCAAATAGCCTCTAAAATTTTATAATAGCAGATAGCATAAAAAGTTAATTCAAAGAACGTGTCCTATAAATCTAATAATAAAACAGAATCTACTATTTATCAGGTGTTTAAGGTGTCAAGTAATCTGTTTAAAGGACCCACATGGCTTCTTTTTAAAAACTCAGCCAATGCATAAGTCGCTCCTTTCTGCCTAGCTTTGGCAGAATTATCTCCAAAAGGCATCTTGAGAAAGGAAGGAAGCGGCTCTTGAGAATTTAACATATCCTCTAATTCTTCCTTGCTAAGGCGCTCTTGCGATGAGCCTTGGGCATTCTGGGCTGACTTGAAGCGAACGGTTGTAATTACCATCAGGAGGGCAAGGGCCATCAGCTCAAAATGGGCCTTTTCTTGCGCTGTTGGAAGCCGGTCGCCAAGATAGGCATGGAATAGTTCTTGGCGGTATTCTTGGGAAAGGACTACGGAAAATTTCACCACGTCGGAATAATGTTCCTGATGCCATTGTTGGAAATGATGAGGCTTTAACTTACTATGAAACGGCTAAAGATGTGATTGCTGCAAATAATCAAAACCTAATGGTGTGCGAGGAAGCAAGTGTGTACATCGCTGAAGCAACTCAAGATAGCCTCAAGGAACATTGGAAAGTTAACTTCTGGCAGGATATCGATGCTCAGAACCATGTCAGAAATGAAATCGACGATCATCTTTTTGATAAAGTGCGAGGAGAGTTAGGAGTTAACCTGCCTGAAAATCAAATGGATACTTTGATCGAAAATCTAATGAAAATTGCCAAATCGAGGACGGACTGTTGAAAAATACATCACACCAAGTTGAGTACGGCCAAAGTGTCATCCATTTTTCCTTGCAATTTAGCGATCGTAAGACGGTTGCTATATCTGTACATCCAGATTGTCAGGTAATCGTTGCAGCACCCAATGACGCTGATCTTTCCCGAGTCCAAGAGCTAGTGCATAAACGAGCCCGTTGGATTCAAAAGCAACAGCAGTACTTTCAGCAATTTCTTCCGCGAACACCTGCAAGAAGTTATGTAAGTGGAGAAACGCATCTTTATCTCGGTCGTCAATATCGCATAAAGCTGGTTACAGCAGATAAACCCTTATTCAAGCTTTCTGGTGGGCATTTAATCATCCATCATCCAGATCCTTCTTTAGCTGATAATGTAGAGGAGGTTTTATATAGTTGGTATCGGCAGCGCGCGGAACAAAAGTTTAGAGAGCGTTTTAAACTTTGTCTCTCAAAATTTCCTTCAAAACCTTCTATAGTTATGCCGGAGGATCAAGAACTGCATATCCGTAAAATGAAATCTAGATGGGGAAGCTATGCCCCGTCGGGTCGCTTGACGCTAAATCTTGAGCTTATCAAAGCCCCTATCGAATGTATCGACTATGTAATTGCTCACGAACTTTGCCATGCCGTTTATCCCCATCATGGGCCTAAATTTTATAGACTTCTTGAAACAGTGATGCCAAATTATAAAATTAGAAAAGCATCATTAGAACAGATTTTGTCCTAACGAGCGCTGTAAACAATTTCTAGAAAATGACCTAGAAACTATTTTAAATGTTTTTTAGAATTTATAAGCTGGGTTGTTTTCAACCCAGCCCGTTTCTCTTTTAATACTTCGAGTTATGAACTAGCACTAACTTAGCTGCTTCCAATCTCAAAGATTGATTCGGAGAATCAAGAAGTTCTATCAATGCAGTAAGAGCTTTATTCTCTGCTGCTTTTTGAACTTCACTTTTTGTTTCATTTTTTGAAAGTTCTCGTTCTAAGGCCTCAATTTTCTTAGCTTGTTGAGCCCTTACTTCTCGAGCTTTTTTCCAGTTGATTTCTTGATCAGATTGATCAAGTTTTTTCTCAGGGACGAACTGAGGGCCATCATTAGATAAGCCTACGTCATTTTTTTGTGTCAAGATAACACCATTTTAAAAGTTAAACTAATTGAACCCTTCCCATTGAAGGGATTCGATGGTTTTATAGCATAATTTAAAATTTATTTACATGATTTTGAGTTGGATCTCTCTAAGGGGCTTTTTAACATAGAAATCAACCTAGAAAAACCTAGAAGCTTAAGCTTTCTAGGTTCCTATTCATGGTTGTACGATTAAAAGATCGAGATCGAGCCCTTTAGCAGCAAAAGCCTTTTTGAATGGCTGGAAAGCCCCATGCAGCGTTTGGGCTGCTATTTCCCCGATATTTCCATCGTGGTAACTGAGAGGATCGTGTCGCAGACGATATGAAAGATCGAGGTCGAGGGCAACATACATCTTCGAGATTTGGCGTCCTTCGGTCTTTTGACGTTGATATGTTTTTTCCAATTGTTCGGTCGCTTTTTCAAGAAGTGTATTGACCCATTCCTTCTGAAGAGCTTCTTTTGTGACCTGTTGTCTTTGTGTAAGACGTGCTTCATCGGAGGGCAACTGCACGCAACATGGCTTTAGTATCAATGGCCGCAAGAATAGAGCGCGAAGCAAGTGACTGAGTTTTTGCTCTGAGGTCCATTTTTTGAGTGGAATAGCATTTGTTGCGGTCGGGATATTCTCAATAAGAGGAAGGGCGCTGCCGTAGTTACTTCCTTCGAAACCTATGAAAAGAGGAAAGCACTTGATTAAGCCCAATGGAGGCTGAATAGTTTCTTGGAGATAGTTAAGATAGGAGCAGATTGCGTGGTTGAAATTGGTAAAAAAATCATCCCATATTTGAACCTCCCCAGCAATCTTCTCGTCCAATCCATGTCGGGGTGTTTTGGCTTTGCATTCAATAAGATCATAGCTGTTCGCTTTAAGGCGCTTTACAATCAAATCGCAGCCCGGCTCATCTTTTAGTTGTGGAAGAAACGTTAGTATATCTTCGGGATCACATGAGCTTTTGATGAACTGAGCGGAGGTTTTAATTTCTCCCAATAGACCGGCAATCTCAATCGCAAAGGGTTCTAACTTCTCGCTATGATTGAGCGCTCCCCGCGCTTTGTTCGTGAGTTCTTGCCATGACTCGTCAGTAGTTTGGGAGTGAATGATTTGTAGGCGTTCTTCCAACCATTCTATTGGACTTTCGAGGAGCTTACGGTTTATTTCTGGGGAAGAGAGGCGATTATGGTACGCAAGATATCTCACAATCGATTGATAAATCCAAGGGTTACAATAGAAATTATACAGTCTGCGATCTGCGAATTGCTGCGCTTTAACAGGTGCAACAAAGAGTGAATAAAGAAGTGGATATGTTACCTCAAGGTGATCGACAGCGTTCTTGTGTTGCTTTATGAAATCCCCAATGGTAGGGCGAAAAAATTCATCTATGAAATTTGCAATAGCCTTGTCGTACATTTCTTTTAGAACCGGAAACCGTTTTTGAATTTTTTCTATTAGCAGGTATACGGTCTCCCGACTTTTAGGAGGGCCGATATATTCGACAGTGAAGGCTAGTCCTCTTAAAAAAACACTTTCTGCTTTAAGAATTAGGCTTTCATGCAGATTAACAAGCAGATCGGAGAAAAACTTCTCAACATAGGGGATTGCAAAAAATTCAGAGAAAATATGTAAGCCTTCAGGAATATTTGTTCCGTACTGTTCGCAATAGTGTAGCAGCTGCATCAGATGGTCGAGAGCTTGTGCTTGTCCATCGGCACTATCCACTTTGATATTTTCAAATTTTCCATAGCTGATCGCCAAAACAAAATCTTGAAGAAGTTGGTGAGATGATGTTACTTGCATAGTCGTGCCTCTAGAAGGACTAATTTTACCATTGATCGGCTTGTTATACTATCTCTATTTTCCTGCTAATACAGATGGGCATATATGGCTTGAAGCAGCAAATTGCATTGTTTGGAGCTCATAAAAATGGTACATCTTGGAAGTAGATTGAAAATTTAAAAGGGAAAGTGTTTATGTTGAAACCTATAAAGTTAGGAATTTCAGGGGGCATTCTATGGGGATTGTCCATGTTTATTTGCACTATTCTTGCGATCTATACGGGGTACACAGCAAAATTTTTAGAGTTAATGGCTGACATTTATCCTGGTTATTCCATTTCGTGGTGGGGAACTATCGTCGGTTTGGTTTATGGCTTTATAGACGGGTTTGTCGGTCTATTTCTTCTCGCGTGGCTATATAACAAATTGGATCGGTAGGCGAAAAATATGAGCTCTCACACTAATCATCCCAAAAGTGCAGGTTTGAACGGTGCGAAGAGCAGTCTGAAATCGCTTCCCATGCCAGAGCTACAAGAAAAGCTAAAATCGTCGCCGGATGGCCTCAGTCAAGACGAAGCTAAAAAACGGCTAATTCAATATGGACCTAACGAAATTGAAGAAAAAAAAGCCAATCTATTTCTAAAATTCCTCACATATTTTTGGGGTCCAATCCCGTGGATGATCGAAGTTGCTGTGATTCTATCCGCTGTAATTGGACACTGGCCGGATTTTTTCATCATTCTAGTTTTGCTGATTTCCAATGGCGCGGTTGGATTCTGGGAGGAGTACCAAGCGGGCAATGCGATTGCCGCCTTGAAGGCTAAACTAGCGATTAAGGCTCGAGTAAAACGCTGCGGAAAATGGACCTGTATTCTCGCTCGCGAGCTGGTACCTGGCGATACCATTCATTTGCGTTTAGGCGATATTGTGCCTGCAGATGCTCGCTTACTGGCAGGCGATTCTGTAGAGATAGACCAGTCGGCGTTAACTGGAGAATCATTGCCGGTTACACGTAAATCGGCAGAGGTAGTATTTTCAGGTTCAATTATCCGTCAGGGAGAAGTTGATGCGTTAGTCTATGCTACAGGCGGAAACACTTACTTCGGCAAAACGACACAACTCGTAGAAAGGGCTCAGGCTATCAGCCACTTTCAACGTGCAGTTCTGAAAATTGGTAATTATCTAATTCTTCTCGCTGCTTTTTTGGTGGTAGTGATTATCGCTGTCGCCATTTACCGCGGCGATCCGATTCTCACCACATTGCAATTTGCTTTGGTATTGACTGTTGCCGCGATTCCCGTTGCAATGCCAACAGTCTTGTCCGTAACCATGGCAGTCGGTGCGCGCTTGCTAGCCAAGAAAGAGGCAATTGTTAGCAGATTAGTAGCTATTGAGGAATTGGCAGGGGTGGATATCTTGTGTGCAGACAAGACTGGCACTATGACCCAGAACAAATTGACTTTGGGGCAACCATTCTGTGTAAACAATATTTCTATGGATAATGTCATCCTCAATGCTGCTTTGGCTTCTCGAGAAGATAATAACGACATCATTGATTTAGCCGTTCTTGGGGGGTTGAAAAACAAAGAAGAGCTGAATAGTTATCAGATTGTTCATTTCCAACCGTTCGATCCCGTGCATAAACGCACTGAAACAACTGTGAAGGCTACAGATGGACGAACATTTAAAGTGACGAAGGGCGCGCCGCAGGTAATTTTAGAATTGTCGGCAAATGCGGGGCAGATAAAGACGGCTGTTGATAAGGCCATCAACGAATTCGCGGAGCGTGGCTTTCGTTCATTGGGAGTTGCACGTGATGAAGGTGATGGGGAATGGCAGTTTCTTGGTGTTTTGCCTTTGTTTGATCCACCACGAGAAGATGCTAAGGTTACCATCAATACTGCACGTCAGATGGGAGTGAAGATTAAGATGGTCACAGGTGATCAACTGGCCATTGCTCGGGAAACAGCAAAAACATTAGGGCTGGGCACAAATATCTTCGATGCAAGTGGCTTAGGAAATGCAGAGCATAAAGAGACAATGGCAATGGCCGAGTCCATTGTAAAGGCCGATGGTTTTGCGCAGGTATTTCCTGAACATAAGTTTCACATTGTGGATGTCTTACAAAAATGCGGTCACATTGTGGGTATGACAGGCGACGGAGTAAATGATGCTCCCGCATTGAAGAAAGCTGACTGCGGTATCGCTGTTTCCAATGCTACGGATGCGGCACGTGCAGCGGCAGACATGGTCTTATTGACGCCAGGTCTTTCTGTAATCATTGATGCGATTAAAGAAAGTCGGAAAATTTTCCAGCGGATGAATAGTTATGCCATCTACCGTATCGCAGAAACTCTGCGCGTGCTCATATTCATGACACTCGCGATCCTGATTTTTAATTTTTATCCCTTAACAGCCGTGATGATTGTAATCCTAGCTTTACTCAATGACGGTGCCATTCTATCAATAGCCTACGACAACGTTCGTTATCAAAATCAGCCTGAGGCCTGGAATATGCGCGTAGTACTTGGGATTGCTACGGTTTTGGGGGTTATTGGTGTTGTCTCCACCTTTGGTTTATTTTATCTCGGCGAACGCGTTTTTCATCTCGATCGCGCGCATATCCAAACACTAATGTATTTGAAACTATCTGTCGCAGGGCATTTGACAATTTTCCTTACGCGTACGCGTGGTCCATTCTGGTCGATACGCCCAGCACTAATTTTATGGATAGCAGTGCTTGGCACGCAAATTATTGCTACCCTGATTGCTGTTTATGGGCTATTTATGACACCAATTGGATGGAATTGGGCCCTATTCATTTGGGGATACGCTCTTACTTGGTTTCTCTTGAATGATCGATTGAAACTCCTTGCATATCGAATTCTTGATCCTGTCCGATCAAAGACCTGTCTTAGTTAACGACATCTTGATCAATTGTCTTTGACATTACCTGTCATATACCTGGCACAAGAGAGAAAAAGAAGGGCTTAAGAAAAGCGGTCAAGCCTTTGTAAGTGCTTGAGAAAAAAGAATCTGGGTGAGAAGATTTGAACTTCCGACCCCTTGCACCCCATGCAAGTGCGCTAGCCAAGCTGCGCTACACCCAGATATGTGAATTAAACGGCAACAAGCCCTTCAAATTGGAGCTTGGTTTCAAACATGCGAACGGCAATGCGACCGCACTCTTCGATGATTTTTTCCATAGGATCGCCGGCATGAACATTGGCTTGACTGATGTCAACCGAAATGGACGAGCTAAAAGATGCTCCGCCTTTCATCCCTTTTACGCGAAAATTGGCAAACATGCCGTCTTTTTTCTTTGTAATACTAATAAAACGAACAATGTTATTTTGTGCAATATCCATGGCATTCTACCTATAAAGAGTCATTATCATAAAAAGAAGGGAGTTTCTCGTCAATCTAAAGATCAGCCCGAAATCTATTTTGTGAGTCGCAAGCAAAGGCAGCAAAAATTTTGACGAAACAGGGAGGCAGAAGATCGGGATAGTAAAGCACGACGTCCCATGTGTCCGGAAAGCCGGGAATGAAATTGCGCGTCAAACGGGCAAGGACAAAACTGGTATTGTTGGGATCCACTACAGAAAAGCCCATGCAGTTTTGGTCCAAATAGGCAATTGCCACACGTTCTCCCGCCGCATTGTAGAAACTAAACTTGGCCGGTTCGGCAGTGGCGACCTGCCCGTCAATAAAGCCTATTTTGCGGTCATGGGCATCATAGATATCGATTTCTGTTCCCCAGGCATAAAAAAGCCCCAAGCAGAGGATACGGCAAACGCCTTGCCCTTCATAAAGGCCGAAGCGATCGTAAGCATCGTAATGAGTCGCAATATGAAAAACGCTTTTTACCACGTTTCCCATGGGTTGCTTGTCTTTTACCATATCAAATACACTGGAAAAGGTATAATCAATGCGTGAAACGCGGTAATGAATGGGAGAGGGAGGCGGCTCGTTCGCTTCGACTGTACAAATCCAAGAGCCTAATAAGAGCAAAAACAATCCTATCCATTTATTCAAGCGCATGATTTCTTCCTCGATGAGTTAAAGTAAAAAAGAAAGCCTGTTTTTATAGCATTTGCCGAATCAAATAAGCAAGCCTCCGGTTATCAAAATTGCTTTCTATTTCTTTTGCCTTAAAAACGCCTCTCTTTAAAATTTTATCAAGCTTGCCAAGCAAGCTCATTAAAGTAATTAGAGAAAGGAATGAAAATGAAAAAAGTAAAACAAATTAATTTATCGTGGATTGTCGTATCTGATCTGGCCAAGGCCAAGGCCTTCTTTACGGAATGCGTGGGCCTTAAGGTCAGCCAAGATAACGGTGAACATGGTTGGCTCGAATTAAGCGGGCATGACGGCGGGGCTTTATTGGGCGTTGCACAAGCCAGCGAAAATTGTCCCATTCCACCTGGATATAACGCAATCACGACCTTTACTGTAGATAACATCAAGGAATCGGCCGATCAACTGGCCCGCAAAGGAATTGCCTTGATAGGAGACGTGTTGGAAGTTCCAGGAGTCGTTAAACTCCAATTATTTAAAGATGCCGATGGCAATCACTTCCAATTCGCTCAAAATTTGTAATGCGGCGTTTTTTAATCCCTCTCTAAGAGAATAATGGTTTGCTTGTTCATTATTCTCTTCGCCTCTTCTAAATTTTCAACGAATCAGCAGCGATTGCCTAGCCGTTATGGAATTTTCAGTCTTCAAAAACCAATTTTTGCAAAAAATCCCTTAAATTTAGCGCAAAATTGTGGATAAATTGAACATAAACGGCCTTTCTCTTGAAGATAAGTCCCCACTCAATGTTTATGTTGTTTATTTCAAGGCGGCTATCAACAACTTATAAACGAGTTATCAACAATTCAATCAATCCGTGGATTTGTTGCTTTTTGCTGACGAAAATGGCTCTAGAATATGTTATAGCGGGTATTGTCTCTGAAGAAAGGAAATGGCTATCCGAATTAAATGAAAAGTTATGAACAAACCCACAACAACTAAAGAGGAAGAAATACTATTATTTAATTTCTCTTCTTCTTCAACGCCTGTTGAAATGCTAATAAAAAAAGCTTTTGCCCTTTATTTGTCCCCGGCGCAAAATGACGTTGATCGCCGTCCCATGTAAACAGAAAAATTTAGCTTAAATTCTTGAAATCCTGTGATAAGTCGGTTTTAGGCTAATTTCTCTGCATGCGGTAGGCATAAAATCACGAGAGCAAAGGACTATTCTATGATGGGCACCGGCGAAATTTTGGTGATTCTAGTTGTCGTATTGATTTTGTTTGGCGGCAAAAAGCTTCCCGAATTTGCTCAAAGCTTGGGCAAGGGAATCCGTGAATTTAAAAAGGCCTGTTATGGGGAAGATGAACAGCCGATGTCATCCCCTCCTATGCATCATCAGTCCGAAAAAGACGAGAAGGTCGCTGTTTTGCCTGCCGATTCATCAAAGGACCAATAAGCAAACCATGTCCGGACAAGAAGAGTGGAAGAGCATTGGAGGGCATTTAGAGGACTTGCGCTCTACTCTGATTCGCATGATCCTGATTGTGGGCATTGGCTGTTTGGGACTATTTATCTTTTATGAACCGCTATTTCACTCGCTGACGCAGAGTTGGCGCCAGGCAAAGAATTCTGCTCTTTCCAGAGAAATTATTCAGCGCGAGCGAGTCGAAAATCACGGAACGACTGCTTTAACTTATACGCTTCCCCAAAAGGCTTCAGCTGTTCGGGGCGAGAAATTTGAATGGGAAGGAAGCCATCGCGTCCGGATTCCTCCCAACCACTTTATAGAATACGATAGTCCCCAGGTTCCCCAGCTTCTCATTTTGGGACCTCTAGAAGGCTTTTTATTGGCACTCAAGGTCTGCTTTTGGCTTAGCCTGGCCCTAACGTCTCCCTTGTGGGGATGGGTCTTTTTACGCTTTATTTTGCCTGGATTAAACCAAGCCGAGAAAACTCTATTGCTTCCGTTTACCGGCTTGTCGTTTCTTTGGCTGGGATTGGGGGCTGGAATGGCCCACTTTATTACTATTCCGCTGGCCAACCACTATTTAGAGGCTTTTAATGCCCCTTTGGGACAAAACGCCTGGTCCTTGGCCAGCTACATTGATTACTCGTTTCTCTTATATGCAGGCCATGCGGTCGCTTTTGAATTGGGCTTGCTCTTGTTATGCCTAGTTCATTTTCAATGGATCTCGCCGCAATGGCTGGCTGCCAAACGGCGTTATATGATCGTGGGAGCTTTGATCGTAAGCGCCTTATTGACGCCGCCCGATGTGCCCACTCAGCTGATGCTCGCTATTCCCTTGGTCGGTCTTTACGAGCTTGCTATTTTATACGGCAGGTGGAAGCAAAAGCGTGCTTATTTGCCTTTTTATAAATCATGAGCAAGGTTTGCTTCTTCGGATTCCCTTTTAATACTTCCCCTGCTTTTCAGACTCTAGCTGGATAGCATGTCTATCTTACCCTTACATAGACAAGGTCATTTTTATCATGTTCGTCTAAGTAACGCCGCCATTTATCGGCAATCCAGCCAAATTCTTCGATGAGCTCTTTAAAATACGCTTGGTTTAGCGAGTCTACGTTGCCTAAATAGTGAAGATTGATCTGATAGTGCTTTTCATCGACTGTCAGGTAAGTACGAATAGAGGGATGGGAAGGGAATTTATGAGACAGACAGTTTCTAACACTTGAAGGAATATAGTTACCGCCATAGTAAACAGAGGTGCTCAAAGAAAGCTTGGAAGCATCATTGATAAAGCGCACAAAAATGTCTGATCCTTCAAAGGAAACTTTGATCGCGTCTCCCCCTGCTAATTGATTGAATACCTTTTGAAGATCTTTTTCAATTAACATATTTCCCACCAGTTTGAAATGGTTAGTGAGATAAAAAATAGAGATAGTAATCTCTTAATTATATTATAGAAGTTTTGTTGATAAATTTAAATCAATTAATTGAGATTTAGTTAAATAAAAGCAATTTTAATTTTAAATTTTGTTAAATCATTTTTAATAAAAATTAAAAGTGCAAAAAGGATGCCAAAAAAGAGAGAGGAAGAGAAATTTTCTTCATTTAAAGGACAGAAGGAGGTGAAAAAAAGAAGAATTTTTTAAAGGCTTATCCCAAGCGAAGCGACAAAGAGCGATCGCCGGGATAAGCAAATGGAGCTGTTAAAAGGATACCAAAATTAGCGTTATTTATTGCTAAGGGCTTGAGCTTTTTCGGATTTGAGGTGAGAAGTTAGGGTAATTTCAGCTTTAAAGAGCTTGGAGACAGGACAGCCTGCTTTGGCTGCATTGACAGCGGCGTCAAATTTGGCTTGGTCGGCTCCTGGAATATGAGCCGTCAGGTCGAGGTGGCTTTTTGTAATCGCAAAGCCGTCACCGGACTTTTCAAGTGTAATGGTCGCTTTTGTTTCCAATTTTTCGGGAGTGAGGCCGGCCTTGCCAAGTTCGGCGGAAAGAGCCATTGTAAAGCATCCGGCATGGGCTGCAGCCAATAGTTCTTCGGGATTGGTTCCCTTTTCATTTTCAAATCGCGTTCCAAAAGAATAGGGGGTTTGTTTAAAGACGCCGCTCTCCGTAGAAAGATTTCCTTTGCCGTCTTTTAAGCCTCCTTGCCAAACAGCCGATGCGTTGCGTTGCATAATTTCTCTCCTTTTAAACGTCTTTTCCTCAATAATAGATTGTGGAAAAATTGTTAGTTTTGTTGATCAATGGATTGGGAAAAATACTGCTGGGCAGCTTCCATCAGTTGTTGATGCATTTTCTTCCAGGCTTCATAAGACTGCTGGGCATCTGCCATGGCCTTGTTAAGTTCGGCTTCTCTAAAAGTACTGGGGAGGTAAGATGCCGCTGGCAAAGCATGAGCATAATGGGAATAGATAGGATTGTGGGGCGGGGGATCGGAAGGTTCTGCAGGCAATTCTGCACCAGGAATGCGGAGCTGCAAGTTTTGGTCGATAAATGGCCGAGATTGGCCATTAATTTTAGATTGAAAAAGTTTTTCTCGACAACATTCGGAATAGACCACACTTGCCTCCCCAAATAAACACCTATTTCCTTTGTAGAGACTCGTTGGATTCTTATCAAGATGATTTTGAGATATCTTTTGAGCAGTCTTTAGAAGATTTCTTAAAATGCACAATCGCTTATACCTCAGCGTATTTCCTCTTAGAGCGCGCCCCTAGGGAAAAGAACTCGAATCTGATCCATTAGCCATTTTCAATTCCCTGCCGGATTTATTGGATTGCGAGCGCTGCCGCTTAACTTTTCAGCCATTCGGCTAATCTTCCAAAGGCCAAAAAATAGGCGTTTTCCCTTGCTGTTCGAGCAATTCATTGATCTTGGAAAAATGGCGGCAACCAAAGAAGCCATTATTGGCGGAATAAGGGGAAGGATGGGCCGCGGTCAAAATAAAGTGACGCGAGGGCATGCCTGATTCGCGCAAGAAGCGGCACTTGTCTTGAGCTGATTTTCCCCATAGAACAAAAATGACGGGATCTTCTCTTTCTTGCAATTTGCGGACAACTGCGTCCGTGAAGTGTTCCCATCCCCTGCCGTGATGAGAAAGCGGCTCGCCTTGCCGAACTGTTAAAGTGGCATTGAGCAGCAGAATGCCTTGCTTTGCCCAAGGGATTAAACAGCCATTGGAAGGCCGGGGAATATGCACATCGGATTCCAGTTCTTTAAAGATATTTTGCAAAGAAGGAGGGGGCTTCACGCCTTTGGGAACGCTAAAGCTCAAGCCATGGGCTTGTCCTGGGCCGTGATAAGGATCCTGTCCCATCAAAAGCACTTGGGTTTTATGAAAAGGCGTTTGTTGAAAAGCATTAAAAATGAGGTCGCGCGGCGGATAAATAGGCTTGGGAGAGGAGGCATATTCTTTTTCCACAAAAGCAGCCAATTCCGCCACATACGGCTGACTAAGCTCTTCTTTCATCACTTTTTGCCAGCTTGGTTCTAATACAAAAGGCGTAAAAGTGTGTTTTGCCATGGTGACCTCTTCGCTTGATTGAATCTTTATACTCATTAGGTTTAAAACGTTAAATCCATTCGCTGCCTAAGCAATCAGCTGCTGGATTTGTTGCAAAAGAGCGTTTACTTGTTCTTTTTGCGCGGCACTCAGCTCGCAAGGACATTGTTTGAATTGTTGATAGAGCCGCTGCAGGCCTTGAATTAAGCCCGCTCCCATTTTTTGCTGTCGTTTGTCTTCCTGGTCTAAAGGAAAGGCATGGCGGATGACTGTCAGAAGGTCTGTTTTAGATTCGCCGCGATAATTGGCAACGATTTCCTGCTTTTTCTCCAAACTGCCCGTGCGGCTGGCCAGGACATAAACGGCTTGGCGCGGCATTTCTTCAATTTGCGGCCGCAAAGCTTTGGGCATTGCCTCCCAGAAGTCATAATATTGCATTAAATTATAAGGTGTTTGGCGGTTACCATAAGCGGCAATCAGCCAAGCTGTAAAGGCTCCATCGCGGTAACGGATCAGCAGCTGATGGGCTTTTTTAATCCGTTCTCCATGAAGAATAGCCGCTTGGTTATTAATGGCCTTAACCTCTGAAGTTAAGGAAATCAGCGTTTGAAGATCTACCTGCACATTGCTCTCTTCTTGCGCATAGGCCGTTAAAAGCCCTTCTAATGCAAGCTTCTCTTTATCGCTCAGCTCTGAAACGCTGAAAACGCCGGCAAAACTTGTCAGGTTGCCAGTCGCTGATTGCTGGGCCATTGCCGCCATTTTGGACGTATGCGGGGATTTTTTGATGCGCTGCGTGAGGATCGAGTTGACGTCGGCCATGTCCATATCCTTGGGTTCAAATCAATTTTAGATGTAAAACGGCTTTACATGCGAGGTTTATAAGCGTTGAAGAAGTTCTTTGGCGACGGCCAAGTAATCTTCTGCCGCACGGCTATCTGGATCGGTATCGAATACCGGTTTCCCATAAATGGAGGCTTCCGAAACTGAAATATCCCGTCGAATTTTATTCTGCAAGGCCTTATTGGGAAAAGTGCGCTCGATCACTTCCAGGAAAGCTTGGTTGCTTTTTCCGCGCGCGTTCCAAAAAGAGAGGACGACGCCCAAGACATTTAAGGGATGCCGCTGGCCGATGCTGTCCATAAATTGACTCAAGCGCTCCAACCCTTTGACGCTATAAAACTCAGGTGTGACGCAAACGAGCGTGTGCTGAGCGGCAATCAAGGCGGACTCCGTCAGCCAGCAAAGGGAGGGAGGGGTGTCGATGATGGCAAAGTCATACTGAAGGGGGCGGAGCAGATCGCGCAGTTTTTCATGTGAATAACGGTCAGCTGCCAAATTCCCGGTCACCTCTACCCTTTCCAGCCACGTATCGGCTGGAATTAAATCCAAAGAAGAGATGTCCGTCTTTTTAATGACGTCGGAAAGTGTTTTATTGCCTTGTAGAACAGGGGCTAAGCTGTCATTTTCATCGGGATCAAAGCCCAAGCCCGTGGTGAGATTGGCTTGGGCATCGAAATCGATGAGCAACACTTTCTTTTTGTGAAACTTTGACAAAGCAGCTCCCAAATGCAGAGCTGTAGAGGTTTTGGCTGTTCCTCCTTTGAAGCTGCTAATGGCAATCGTTTGCATAGGTTATGTCCTTTCTGTTGCTGACTGAGACGCATAAGGGGATGTTTGAAGGCGTTGCTGCCTCTCTTGGTCGATCTTTTGGATAAATTCGTCGATTTGAATTTCTCCGTGCACGACATTGTCCCGGGTGCGCAAATTCGCTGTCTGGTGCTCCATCTCTTGATCGCCAACGGTCAAGATATAGTTGAATTGAGACAGCTGGGCATTGCGGACCTTTTTGCTGACCGATTCGCTGGAGCTGTCGACTTCCACGTGGAAGCCTGCCTGCTTGAAGCGCTGTGCCAGCTGTTGGGCATAGGGCTCATGGCGGTCAGCTACCGTAATCAAGCGGATCTGACTTGGGCTTAACCAGAGCGGGAATTTGCCTGCATAGTGCTCAATCAAAATGCCCAGGAAGCGTTCGATCGAGCCGAAAATGGCGCGGTGAATCATGACTGGACGTTTGCGAGTTCCGTCTTGAGCGGTGTATTCGAGCTCGAATTTATCCGGAAGTGCCATGTCAAGCTGAATGGTGCCGCACTGCCAGCTACGGTTGATGGCGTCGCGAATGTGAAAATCGATCTTGGGGCCGTAAAAAGCGCCGTCGCCTTCGTTGATGCGGTACTCTCTGCCTGTTTTGTCCAAAGCGCCTTTCAATCCGGCTGTCGCAATTTCCCATTCCTCGTCTGTTCCAATGGTATTCTTCTCTGGACGAGTAGATAGCTCTAAGCGATAAGACAGGCCGAAAGTCGAGTAAATTTCATCGGCAAGCGCTAAAACGGCAGAAATTTCGCCCTCAATATCGGTGGGTTTCATGAAGATATGGGCATCATCTTGGTGGAAGCTGCGCACTCTAAAGAGGCCGGAAAGCGATCCGGAGGGCTCATAGCGGTGCACGTTTCCAATTTCTGCGATGCGCAAGGGCAACTCGCGATAGCTGTGGGTATGGCTGCGATAATAAAGCATGCATCCGGGGCAGTTCATGGGCTTGATGGCAAAGTCGCGTTCCTCGATTTGAGAAGTAAACATATTTTGGCGATAGTTGCTCCAGTGTCCGGAGGTTTCCCACAGCTCACGAGTCATCATGGTCGGCGTTTTAATCTCGACATAGTTGTTGCGGCTCAAGCATTCACGGATATAGGCAACGAGCTGATTCCAAATGATGAGGCCTTTGGGATGAATAAAAGGCATGCCGGGGGCTTCTTCCTTGAGTGAGAAAAGATCGAGCTTTGGTCCCAAAACTTTGTGGTCACGCTTTTTGGCTTCTTCAAGCTGCTGCAGATAGTCTTTCAGCATTTTGCGATCGGGAAAAGAAATGGCATAAATGCGGGTGAGCATTTCGTTATTGGCATCCCCTCTCCAGTAAGCCCCAGCTGTTTTCATGACTTTGATTGCCTTGAGTTTGCCCAAATTGAACAAATGGGGGCCGCGGCAGAGATCGAAAAATTCTCCTTGGCGGTAAGCCGTTAAGGGGCTTCCTTCTTCAAAGCTGTTGATCAGTTCGCACTTGTAGGGATTATGGGCAAATAAGCGCAGCGCCTCTTCTTTGGAGGGCAGCACTTCGCGTTGCGAGACATAATTGGCCGCTACAATGGCCTGCATTTCTTTTTCAATGCGCTCAAAATCTGCATCGGAAATGGTCAAATTGGCGAAATCGTAGTAAAATCCGCTCTCAATAGGCGGACCGATTGTGGGCTGAGCATCCGGCCAAATGCGCAAAATGGCTTGGGCTAATACGTGGGCTGATGTATGCCAAAAAATTTCTTTTCCTTCCGGATCTTCAAAATTCCATAAAATGACGTGATCGCCATGCTTGAGAGAATGGGAAAGGTCAACCGTCTTGCCGTTCACAGATGCTCCCAATGCTTCGCTTGGTCCTTTTAGATTTAATTTATCTGCTAAATCTTTGGCAGTGCTTCCTTCCGGAAGCTCAATGGATGATTGATCTTTCAATGTAATAAGCATGGCTTAACTTCCTTATCTAATAACTTAAAGTGACATAAGTTTACCCGATGGCGAAAAAAAAATGAAGTTTGGAAGAAACGGAATTATCCTACTTTCTTATTTTTTATAAAAAGAACAGTAATTTAACTTTGAAATTTTTTAATTAGAAACCCTCTTTGAATTGCTATTCATGTTTTTCACACCACTTCTTAACGCTTCCCTTATTCAGGTAAAGCGCGCGTCCATTAATTGTTGCCGCAATAATGTCGCTTGCAAGGCCGAATTTAGCTAGAATATTGCAAACAAAAGCCCCTAACCAGTTATGAAAGCGAACGCCTACTTTATTTGTTACAGGATTAGTATCAGTTGCTTGCATTAAAAGAATTAAATAAAATGCGACCGGAAAAAAGAGAAGAGTGCGCGGAATAGGTTAAAATCATTTTATCTCTCAATAAAAATGATAAAATTAACAAAAATTAGGTAGTTCTAAACATGTAATGCTAAATTGTAATAACAGATAAAATATTTGATCATTCCAATATGATTAGCTAGTTTTTTAGAGAAAGATAAAGTTTTTCTTACAAGCCTTGCGACTCTTTGTCTAAGAGTACAATTAAATCTTTCAATATAACTTGTTTTGCCAGATTCTTTTCCAACTGGTCGGTGTTGAGCCC
>NZ_FCNU01000009.1 GCF_001545115.1 Candidatus Protochlamydia phocaeensis | reverse complement strand
CCGAAGGTTTCGTTCGACTTGCATGCCTCATCCACGCCGTCAGCATTCAATCTGAACCAAGATCAAATTCTCACAGAAAAAAAACTCTTGAAAATCTGAGTTGTTTATTTTGCACCGCTTAAAGCGGCGCTTTATATGTAAGACAGGTAAATCTGTCCCACACAAGCTCTATTTATTATGCTTGCACATTGTCTCTCTTATACTGTCAAAATACTTGTAGCTCCTCAAGGAAGCTATATTGTTGCCTTAAATTATTAAGGCGACAGAAAATCTTTAAACTTTAATTTAAAGACTAACAATTAAATGTTATAGGATTTTAAAGCATCTAAGATGGGAAAAAGAAGAAGTTGATGCACTCTTTCTTCTCTAGTTTTAAGTATACTAAATCTTTTCGAATTTTGTAAACATAAAACTGATTTACGCTTATTTGCTTATTTAGCAATTTGTGCGTTTCTTATGAGATTTATATTAGCAACAAAAGAGTTTTTCGTGCAACTCTTTTTAAAAACAAAAAAAAATTAAAAAAAAATATACTCAAAAATTATTCACATAAAGGAATGAGAATCAATTTATTGCATAAACTAGAGCAGAACGCGTTCGAGAGCAGTTTTTGCCGGAAGACATTTTCTTTTCTGTGCGTTTAAATAGAAAATAAGGGAACGATAAAGTAAAAAACCCAACAGCGATTCCCTTTAAACCCTGAAAAAAAGGCTCTCTCATTTTATTGATTCTAACCGGACTGCTTAATAACCTGAGTTAATAGACACTCTTCGAGTAGGAATTCAAGAAACAAAGCGTTTATGAGAGCAAATGGGGCTTATCGAAATTGAACCTATTTTTAATAAATGCATTTGATGGGAAATGTAAATTTGATTATAGCTTTCTTAAAAAATTACGCTTCTAATAGAGCTTTTCTTGTGACAGGATGATTACCATGATCGCTTTAGAAAAATCTTCGCTATGGGAACCTATTCTTATCCGGTTAATGGTGGGCACGGTCTTTTTATCTGAAGGCATTCAGAAATTTTTATATCCGGGCACTCTGGGTGTTGGCCGTTTTTCTCAGATAGGAATTCCCTTTCCAGAAATCACGGCCCCCTTTGTCGGAATTGTAGAAATTATTTTCGGTTCATTGCTCATTATCGGGTTTATGACTAGGCTAGCCTGTCTTCCTCTTCTCATCGATATCTTGACTGCTATTGCAACAACTAAGATCCCGCTTTTATTATCAAAGGGATTCTGGCCCATGGCACATGAAGCCAGAACAGATTTCTGCATGCTTTTAGGTCTGCTATTTCTCTTAATTGTGGGACCTGGCAAATGGTCAATCGACGACCGATTTCCAACTAAGCCTGCTTACCATTTATTTTTTCCAAGCTTGCTCATGCTTATTTTTGTAATCTTCGAATGCTTTAATTAGACCATTCAAAACTTCTGCTGACGTTTCAAACATCGCTTTGAACTGTGGCTCATCCACATTTTTTAGAGCTTCGCGCAATTGCTCTGTGGTTTCTTTTAGGCGCTGCTGCATATTTTTAGCATGATGATAAGGACTATTTTGATTTTGATTCATAGGATGCCTCTTTATTTCTTTTGAGATTAGGGGTAAATTGGGACAAATTATAGATATTCAGCTGTTTTTCAATCTCAGCTAATTGATCAACCGTCTTTTCAAATCCGTTTTCTCCAAAAAGTCGGTGTTCTCTTTCTTCGAATTTATCGCCTAATTTGTCGTACTCGTCTTGAGAGAGAAGCTTACGAAAAGCAGGAAATAAAACCGTATCTTCTCTAGCTTCATGAGGACGGAACATACGAATATAAAGGCGCAGATAATGAGCTAATAGATGCTTTTGTTCTTCATCTTTGAGCATTTGTTCATTGGCATGGGAAAGAATATAATCTGTTAGTTGGCGTCCGGCATCATGCTGATCTTTTAATGTCTTTACGAGATCGGCTAATTGATGAGTTTTTTCAAAGCGCGGAAAAATATATTCTTCTTCTAATTTTTCGTGATAATCTTCTAAAAAATTGCGGACAATTTTTGCCGAGTTTGCCAACGCATCGATAGGAAACTCCTGCTTATGCTCAATGCGTTTGGCAATTTCCTGATAAATAAGGAGAAGGCGGTTCAAAATCCCATGTTCGCGCATGAGGTCTTCATTGGGCGAAACCTCCTCTTCCTGCTTGCCAGAGAATGGATCGGCAGATAAGCCTGAAAAGGTAAATAAGGAAGCTGTTAAAACGCTTATAAGAGCAAACCCCTTCTTCCCCATTGCTATTCTCCTTCTTTTTTTTCTTATATTTCAGTCGGATATTTCAGGCAATTCCTAAGACAATTGCCGCTCCCAAGAGCAAAAGCATGATGCCAACAATGATTTGCAGCGCTTTAAAAGTCATTCGATGGACCAGGCGGGCCCCCAGATAAGAGCCAATAAAAGAAGATAGGCATGCGGCAATTAAAATAGCCCTCATCTCCCCTGAAAGCATATGGGCAAATTTTTTAGAGTAAAGGGCCCATCCATAAATGGCGATGCGAATAACATCCACAATGATGCTACAGATTACTCCCGTGCCAATGAATTCTTCTTTTTTTAATCCTGCTTTAATTAAAAAAGCCGAGCGAAGCGTACCCTGATATCCCGATATTCCTCCAAAAAAACCGGAAAGCGCTCCGCCAACCGGAATATAATGAGAAGGAAAAGATAACTTGGAGAATCTAGGAATGAGTTCCATAAATGAAGATAAAATTACTATCACTCCTATGATCAATCCGATAGGAGTGATGTGGAAGGCATGGGTATAAAGATGGTACGTTGTAATCGAAGGCCAATTCGATACCAATCCCAACAGATACGCTCCTAGTGCTGATGCGAAAGCTGCAGGCAGTCCGAATTTAAAAACAATGCTCCATTTCGCCCACTTTCCGACCAGCACAGCTTTAAATATGTTATTTGCCAGATGCACCACGCCGGTTGCAGCAATAGCTATGGGCAGTGGAAAGAAAATGGCAAAAACCGGCATGAGTACAGTACCTAGGCCGAATCCAGAAAATAAAGTTAGAATAGAGACAAAGAAGGCTGTCGCGCAAATGAGCGAATATGCCATGGGACTTTTTTCCTTATTTCCTTTGCCGGTTTGCTCGCTTTCCTTTCCACGATAACATCAAAAAGACATCGTCCCCTCTTTTAAAGCTTAGCAGGAAGAAAAGTAAAAGGTTTGGCCGGCTTCAGATTGCCAGATGCATTGCCGGCATAAATTTTTCCTCCTGCTATTTCTAATTTCATAATGGAGGCATCTTCTTTAAAATTCAGATCGGATAAGGAAATCCAAAAAGCATTGGGGCTGGTAGCCGAATCGAAATAATAAACCTTGTTTTTTTGATCGCTTATGGTCCGCCAAAGCGTAGCGGCAATATTCGGTTTATCAGGAGTTGTAATGCCTAAAGGAATACTGACGCTACGCATGATGCTCATCACTTCGGCAACGGCTTGATAAGCATAGCGTTGATCGGGAACTGCGCTTATATAGCGAGGATCGGCCTTCTTCGGAACCGCTTCAAGAAAAAAAGATGCCCGCACAAAGCGATCAGCGGCTCTATTTGTCCCAGGTAAAAAGGTTGTTCCGCCAATGTCTTGCCAATACGCATTCAAAGCCAGTTGCTGATCATAAGAAGGCGAATTAGTCATGACTTTATACTGCTTTCCATGATGGATCACCAGCTTCCCATTCAAATATTCGAAAACAGCAGAATCGCCGCTAGAATCGGAAATGGACAGATGAAGTTGAGCCAGGGAACCATTTGGCAAAGTGGACGTAACAATTTGAAAAGGCTCCTGCCGTAAGTGTTCTACAGCTTCCGCAACGGTCTCAAAATTATCAAGCGCGTATTGTGCCCATAGGCTAATGGATAGCAAAGGCTTGCTTCCATCGGGTTTTCCGTAATCCGATTCGTCCAAATATAGCAAATTGGCTACGAATCCCTTTTCATTCATTCCATCGGCAGTCCCCACATCATATCCTGAAACTGTCACACTGCCATATTTGGATGTCCAGGCAATGGGATTTCGATCTACTGCCCCATTGCGTTTAATCCCACGCGGGAAAACCCATATATTGGAATGCATGTCTTCTCTCCAATCCATCGACCGTCCGGTGATCACTGTTTCCTCTATACCTTGATAGAGGATACGCGTACAAGCCTCGACTGGATTAAAGAATGGATGAAGGAGGGTTAAGCTTGCCAAAACCAACTCTAAAGATCTGTTAAATATTCTCATTTTAGCCTTTGAATTGTAGATAAATGGTTTAAATATCCCTTTATTACCTATAAAAATAAATTTAAAAGGGAATTCCCTTTTAAAAGCTATAAGAAAATTGAAAGGAGAGTAGGCAGAGTTCGTCTATTAAACTGAGATTAGATCCAAATAAGGAAGCCTTATCACCTCTAATATGCCTCCCCTACTGGGCCTTCTCAAAAGAATTCAATAGTTAGGATGGGGTTAAGCCCTCTCTTCATGCATGACTGCTCAAGATTGAAAATTTACCTGTCCCCAATTGAATAAGATCGGCATCTCCCTCTGTCAATAAAGAAGAGGTTTAACTATCCTAATAGATCGGAATCCGCTATAGCAGTTCCAACCAGATTCACGCTCTTAAGCTGGGGGAATAGATCTTTAATTTTATGCAACTCTTCTGCAGTTAATTTTAAACAAGAGCAAAGATCTAACTCTTCAAGCGAAAGCCCTGCCAAGCCATCTAAACCGTTAATTTCTGTCCAACCAAGATTAAGGCGCCTCAAATGAGGAAATAAATCTTTAATTTTAAGAAATTCTTCCGAAGGAAGTTTTTGGCATCCAAAAAGATTTAACTCTTCAAGCGGAAGCCCTGCTATTTCTTTCAATTCCTTAATTTCGATCCAATTAAGCTTAAGTTTTTTAAGCAGCGGAAACAAAACGTTAATCTTGGGAAATGCCTTTCGAGTAAGGGAATGACATCCATAAAGATATAACTCTTCAAGTGGAAGTGCTTTCAATCTCTCTAAATCACTAATGAAACTCCACCCCAGATTGAGGCGCCTAAGGTTAGGAAATAAGTCTTTGATTTTGAAAAATTCTTCTGCCGAAAGATTTTTACAAGCAGAAAGGTCTAGCTCTTCCAGAGGAAGGCCTTTCAAGTCGTCTAAAAGGGTAATGGCAGCCTCTGATAAATTAAGGCTTTTAAGGTTAGGAAATAAGTCTTTAATTTGAAGAAAAGCCGTAAAATTGTGGCATAAAGAAAGGTTAAGCCTCTCTAGATTCTCTGATTTGCATTCGTTCAAGTTAGTCAGGCAGGTGCGGGATAGATCAAGCTGCTTTAAATGGGGGAACGCTCTCAATATTAAGGGCGTAATTTGAATCGCATCCTGCTTAGCCAATTGAGAAAGAGAATGAATGCTACGAGGGATAATGCTCAGGGTATTAGCTGAGAAATAAGTCAATAGTTGCATAGGCCTGTTTTGATCGAAAATTTTCAAACATATTAAGTTATTTATTTCAGGATCCAAATTATACGTTTGAATTTTGCTTAATTCCAACTTATCTTCATCTGTTATTTCTGTTGGTAATGCGTTTAAAAAAGCATTAATAGATAATTCTTTAAATTAGGAATCATTCTTGTCCTTGCACTAATTTTATAATTAAAAAAAACAAGAAAATCTAAAACATGAATGCAGAGAATAATAAAACTTAGCTGACAGTTAAAAACGTGTTTAAAGAAGGAAAGCCAACCAATATTTATCCAAGTCAAGTTATCTATTCTAACTTCACATGCTTAGATTAATTATTTGAATGCCAAAGTGCTAAACGAAAAACAAAAAAAGTTTACCTTCCATTTAAAGCAACTTTAGAGCCTGTTAAAAAACTTGGTTTGTCAAACGTTTTAGCATTAATTTAGACATTGCCAAATAGATAAAAGCTTCAGAAGTTGAGGGATAATATTCATAGTCTTTACTCAATCTTCGATACCTTCCAA
>NZ_FCNU01000008.1 GCF_001545115.1 Candidatus Protochlamydia phocaeensis | reverse complement strand
TTTCGAATGATCCTTCTACTTTCCCTAACGCTTCAAAGGAATTGACTCAAGCTCAAGAAAAATTAGCTGAAATGAGAACATCCGTTTGGCAGCAAAGCCAAATTCAGACGAGAACTCAAGAACTTAACCGTCTTTCCGATTTGAATAATGAAGTCATTAAAAACTCAATTAACGGTGTCAGTCAAACCATTCAAGCCGGTTTGATTGGCAAGGAAGGAGCCATCGATGCGCTTAAAACGATGAATGATGGATATCTGCAAGTATTGAATAAATATGCAGAAAATACCGCTAAATCAAGGGATGATGCCAAAGCTAATTTTGATCGTTTTGTTGATTTCTTGATGAAAATCGTTGACTCAGACTTTAAAGCACATTCTATTGGACAAGGAGTGTAAAATAATATTTTATTGACATTAAATATGTTTTATTTCAAATAAATAGATTATCTATTGTCTTGAATTTACAAATTCTTTATAATAGTAGAGTTTTTATTGCTTAAATTAAGGAATTTAAGAAAATTTTAAAAGGAGAAAAAATATGACAAGCATTGTTCCTAATTCACCCTCAACATCTTCATTTCAATCTGGTTATCTCGATCAATCTCTGCTACCTAATGGTTTTATTACTGTAGCTCTAACAGGAGATTATTTAGAAGTTAAAAAGGAAAATAATAAGTGTACAGCTTTTGTGATTTCTATTTTAAATGATATTGATCCAAAATATATAGGGAAAACAGTTGCTGAAGGTAGAATGGCAGTTCTGCAAGTAGAACAGGATAAGGTGAAGTCTATCACTATCAAAAATAATTTACTTCAAGCCTTTCAAAAACACAACATTACAAATATTGTTGTTCAATCTGGTAATAATTTACTTGTCATTGATGGAGATGTTAAAATGAGATCTTATGCTTCTGATGAACAATATATAAGATATATGCAAAAAATGAAGCTAATGTAAATTATTTATTATTTTTTATTATTGCATGATATAATTAATATTATATGATAAGCAAGGTGAGATTATGATTAATTCTTCTTTTTCATATAATACTAATGCGTTAGTTTCATCAAATTTAGAGCAAGAATCAATAAACAAAGCAAATAATGGAATTTACTCTGAAAATCAAAATCAAAATATATCTCACGATTTTCAGAGTAATTCTGTTCCGAGTTTAAATATTCACTCTTTTACTTTTATTTCTTTTAAAGATCTCGAACTATATAATGATCCTCCCATAGAGAAACAAAACAACAGTCCTCTTGAAGAAGATGATTTCCTAGAAAATTTTTTAAATGAAGATAAAGGTGTTAACCTAACCTCCTTAGATGATCAGGTATATGCTAGTCTAGCAAAAAATGATGGAGATTCTTTAGAAGATTTTTTGGCAAGCAAAGAAGAAGACACATTTAATGCTCCCCTACAAATTACAATTTCTCAACAACAAGAAGCCGCTTCACCAGTTCAAGCAGACGAATTTATAAAACCTCCTCTAGAGATATTAAAAGCAACTACTAGCTCTACTCATATTACTTATTTTCCCCCAGCCACTGTTGAATTACTTCATAGACTAAAAGATATCCCTGATCGAACCGATCTAAGCTTAAATTTTAAAAGAATAAGTCTAGATGAAGAGCATAGTCAAGAAACTTTAAAAGAATTAGCTTGGGCAGCTCAAAATGAAGCTTTTGCTCATATAAAGCAAAATGATCAAGGAGAGACAGAGGTTAAATTAGCAGCTCGCTATGCTGATTTACTTGAAAAGCATAACATCAAGGAAATTAAAATTAATAATAATAAAGGAGAAGAAATCGAGAAAATAAATGTTGATAACATTAAAATTAATAAATTCTCTCCTGAAGAAATTAATTCTATTTGCCAACAAATATTTAAATATATTCAAAGTGTGGATTCTCAGCAAAAGCAACACAGACGTAATGAAGACTCAAAGAAAATTAATGAAGCCAGCTCTCATATATTAAGCAATCTTCTGAAAAACAAAATAGATGAAATTCCCAAGGCTAAATCCACGGATCCCTTGTTTGTAGAGAAGGTTGCAATAAATGTATTAAAGATGCTTAGCATTCTCGTAAAAAAACAAAGAGAGATGGAAAGGATTAAAGAAGAGAGAGCGGAGGAAAAAGATAGGGAATTTTGGGAAAATAAGCATTTAATTATTCAAAAATATATTCAAAAATTTGAAATATTACGTGATAGCATAAAAGAACAAACCCTTGTTCATTCGATTATCTCGAATCAAAACCAATCTTATCTTAAAACTCACGCTTTTAAGATAGCGAGTCATTAAAGTCTCTATTAAATAATCTTTTCCATTTTTAGATTTATGATAGGAGATGCGAAAATGTCACTAGAATATCTCTCGATGAAAAAACAAGAAGTGATTTATTGGGAATTATGTGATGCTATTAGTATCCATCATAAACATATTAATTTAATATTTTCTCAATCTCAAAGCTTCACAGAACAAGAAACCTTTAGCAACTGGAAGCTAGAAGCTGATCAAGGATTAGCAGAGGCCCAGTTTATAACTGGTATATGTTATGAGGAAGGAAAGGGTATTAGAAAATCTTATCGATCAGCTTTTCAATACTACAAATTAGCCGCTGATCAAGGACTGGCTAGGGCCCAGTTTCGTTTAGCTCTTTTATACGAATATGGCCTAGGAATTAAAAAAAATCTCCAACAAGCTTTTTATTACTATGAATTAGCTGCAAATCAAGATGATGCGGGAGCTATGGCCAAATTAGGAGCCTTATATGCTAAAAATAAATTCATAGAAAAATCGATCTATTATTATCAATTAGCAGCTGATGCTGGATGTTTGAGTGCTTGGTCTTATTTAGCAGATGCTTATGAAAAAGGGATTGGCGTTGAAAAATCAGTAAAAAAAGCAAATTTATTTCATCAAAGAAGATTCAAATTATACAAACAACTCGCTGACCAAGGAGATGCTGAATATCAGGCTGGAGTGGGATGGCTCTTCGAAAATGGGAATGGTGTTGAAAAGTCAATAAAACAAGCCATTCATTATTATAAGTTATCTGCAAGCCAAAATTGCCCAATTGGTTTTTTTCATCTAGCTGAGTGCTTCGCTGAAGGAAATGGCATTGAAAAATCAATAGAACAAGCTATTTATTATTATAGACTATCCGCTGAAAAACAAAACACGCTAGCCATGTATTCCTTAGCCGAACTATTTATTAAGAATAAAATGCATGAAGATGAAGCCGTTGACTATTTCAAATTGATTATACAACTTGGCTCGGAGAGTAATTCGTCCTTAATTTCAACAGTTCAACACAATTTAGGCAAATGCTTTGAACAGGGTATAGGGATCAAAAAATCTTTTCAAAATGCTCTTTATTATTACAAGATGGCCGCAGAAGGAGGATGCTTATTAGCACAAATCAGGCTAGGAGACGCCTATTTGAAAGAAGAACTAGAATTAAAAAAGTCTCCGAAGCAAGCATTCTATTATTACCAATTAGCTGCTAATCAAGGGTCACCATATGCCCTAGAAATATTAGGAGAATGCTGCGAAAACGGCATTGGAACAAAGCAATCTCTTGAAAAGGCTATTAATTATTACATTCTTGCCGCTCAAAACGGATTAACTTCCGGTTATTATCATGCAGGAAATTGCTATAAAAAAATGAAAGATGACGCTTTTATTGCCAAAGCAATTGAGTATTTCAAACTTGGAGCTTCTCAAAATGACTCACTATCTCAGATTGCGCTTGCTGAAGCTTTTGCTAAAGGCTTTGGTTTGGAAAAATCAGAAGAAGAATCACAGCGATATTATAATTTAGCTCAAACTAATCAGGAGGTTATCCAAGCTCTCGAAACCATGAAGGATGAAGAGCGAACTTTTTATCTTTTAAAAGAAAGAGCTGATCAAGGAGACCTAGAAGCGCAATTATGTATAGCAACATTCTACTGGACTGGAAGAGGAACTAAGGAATCTGAATATGATGCTTTCAAGTATTGTAAAAAAGCTGCTGATCAAGGATTGGCTGAAGCCCAGTACAATATAGGGATATGCTATTTATCAGGAAGAGGCATTAAACAATCCACCGAAGATGCTTTCAAGTACTTGAAATTAGCAGCCGATCAAAAATTATTACCAGCCTATCGGGCACTCGTTGCATTGTATGAAGAAAAACAAAATTACGACGAAGCTAGACACTACCTCAAATTAGCGGCTGAGCAAGGAGATCAAGAATCTATATATGACTTAGGAATTTATTATGAGCACGGAATAGGATTAGAACAGTCAAATAGTGAAGCTATTAAATATTTTAAATTAGGAGCTGAAAGACAAGATCCTAATTGCCAGCTAAAATGCGGTCTCTTTAGTGAAACAGAAAAATCCTATGAACAAGCTTTTCAATATTATCAACTCGCTGCCAATCAAGGAAATGCCACAGCCTACTATAAAATAGGAGAATTATATGCTTTAGGAAATGGTGTTAAGCAATCTAATGAAAATGCTTTTAAATATTACAAATTGGCAGCTGATCAAGGAGATCCAAATGGTCAATATTTTGTGGCTTACTCTTATGTTTATGGGGCAGGGGTAGAAAAGGACTTTAATCAAGCCATCTATTATTATAAACTCGCTGCTGATCAAGGTAACCCTTCCGCTCAAAGAAAGTTAGCCGAGATTTATGAAGGAGAAATTAAGCAGTCCTATGAGCAAGCTTTCAAATACTATCAACTCGCGGCTCAATCAGGTGATTTAGATGCACTTTTTCAAATTGGTCGTTACTATTTATGGGGAAGGTTTGTAGAAAAAAGTCCATTTAAAGCGCTTGAATGCTTTAATCAACTATTAGCTAACGGTTACAGAACCGAGACCATCAAACAATATATTAAAGAATGCGAGAAAAGATTTGAATAAATTTGTTAAAATATTTTCTGAGTCTGTCAATTTTTCTGTGTAAATTGTTTTAGCCATTAGCTATACCCAGTCGATCTCCATAAGCAAGTGCTAAATAAGAAATGGCTGTTTTCCATTCCCTATTCGGCATTGTCCATCTCTTAGAGATATCCCTAGCCGCTAAGAAAAGCATTTTAAATAAAGCCTCATCTGATGGAAAAACAGCTTTATTTTTAGTGACTTTTCTAAATTGCCTATGAAGGGATTCTACTGCATTCGTCGTATAAATAATACGGCGAATTGGAGTAGAAAATTCAAAAAACGTCTTTAAGTTTTCCCAATGAAATACCCATGGCTTAACTGCCAAAGGATAGCTGCCATTCCATTTTTGTTGCAATCGCTCGAGATTGTATTCAGCTAAATTTTATGAAAATTGGGACTTTGGTTGACAGATTTGGTATATAAATCTTTTCAAACAAAGGATCCCAAATGAACTTAAAAGCCAAACAAGATATTCAAAGAAAGTTGCGCGTTCTCCGATATGC